>JBATID010000389.1:0-3975 GCA_049667545.1 Woeseiaceae bacterium | reverse complement strand
CTGCAACCGCCAGTGCCGCGGCGCTGACATCGGTGGCGGTTACCTGGCAGAGCATGCGCTCGCTCGCCAGGGCAATGGCGAGTGCACCGCTGCCGGTGCCAAGGTCGAGGATTTGCCAGTCGGCCTTGCGCGGAATTTCCCGCAGCGCCAGGTCGACGAGCAGTTCGGTCTCGGGACGCGGCACCAGGGTGGCCGCGTTGACGATCAGCTCGTGCGACCAGAATTCCCTGGTGCCCATGATGTAGGCCATCGGCTCGCCGTCCGCGCGACGTTGCAACAGGGTGGCGAAGCGCTCGAAGGAGTGTTCGTCCAGCTCGTCTTCGGGATGAGCGAACAGGTAGCTGCGCGGCATGTCAATGGTGCGCGCGAGCAAAATCTCCGCATCTAGCCGGGCCGATTCGCTGACCTCGGCGAGTCGCGCCGCAGCGTCGGCGAGCAGGGCGTCGATGCGTTTCTTGATCTCAGTATTCACGGGTAGTGCTGATCCGGTGCTATCGCGTACACTCGCGGCTGGTTTCTAATGTAACCGATGCGCTCATGAACGTGTATTCCAACATCCTCGACATGGTCGGAAAAACGCCGATGCTCGAGGTAACGCACATTGATACCGGGCCGTGCCGCCTGTTTTTGAAGCTCGAACTGATGAATCCCGGGGGATCGATCAAGGACCGCATCGGCATCTCGATGATCGAAGAGGCGGAAAAACGCGGCGACATCAAACCCGGTGACACGCTGGTGGAGGCGACGGCAGGCAATACCGGGATCGGGCTCGCACTGGTGGCCGCACAGAAAGGCTACAGCCTGATTCTCGTGCTGCCGGACAAGATGAGCCAGGAAAAGATCTTCAACCTGCGTGCAATGGGAGCGGAAGTCGTATTAACGCGCTCGGACGTCGGCCGCGGGCACCCGGAGTACTACCAGGACGTTGGCCAGCGCATTGCGAACGAGCAGGGCGCGTACTTTATCAACCAGTTTGGCAACCCTGACAATCCGCTGGCGCATGAGCAAACCACGGCACCGGAAATTGTCGAACAGATGGGCGGAGATCTCGATGCGATCGTGCTCGGCGTTGGTTCGAGCGGCACGGTTGCCGGCATCGGCAAGTACCTGCAGGCAAACGCACCGCACGTCGATTTGATTGTTGCGGACCCGGCGGGCTCGGTGCTCACCGAGTACATTAACAACGGCGTAATGGGTGAGCCCGGTAGCTGGCTCGTCGAAGGCATTGGTGAGGACTTCATTCCGTCGATCGCCGATTTCAGCAAGGTCGCGAAGGCTTATGCGATCAGCGATGCCGAATCGTTTGCGGCAGCGCGCGAGCTGCTGCGCAAAGAAGGCGTGCTTGCCGGATCCTCGTCCGGCACATTATTGGCTGCTGCGCTCAAGTATTGCCGCGAACAGACGGAAGCGAAGACGGTCGTCACGTTCGCCTGCGACACCGGCAACAAATACCTGTCCAAGTTGTTCAATGACTTCTGGATGGAAGATCAGGGGTTCATCGAACGCGAACATTTTGGGGATCTGCGCGACCTGGTCGGTCGGCTGCACAGTGAGCATGCAACGATTACGGTGGGTCCTACGGATGTGCTGACCACGGCGCACAATCGCCTGCGTAACGCGGGATTTTCGCAACTGCCCGTGATGCACGAGGGTGAGTTGCTCGGGGTGGTAACCGAGGATGCCATTATGCAGTTTGTTTACGGCAAGCCCAGGTTAATGAACGCGCCGGTTGCGGACGCCATGGAATCGGCGTTCATCAAACTCGACAAGTCAGAGAGCATGAACAACCTGGTCGCCATGCTGCGCGTGCAGCCCTACGCGGCTATTTTGGACGGCGACGAATTCCTCGGTCTGATTACGCGCTCCGACGTACTGAATTATCTCCGGCGGCAGATATAAGGACACAATATGGCTAGCAGCAACGACAAACAGGCCTTTGCCACTCGTACGATTCACGCCGGGCAAGAGCCGGATCCCAGTACCGGCGCTATCATGCAGCCGATTTACGCAACCTCAACCTACGTGCAGGCCAGTCCCGGCGTGCACCAGGGGTTCGAGTATTCACGCACGCAAAACCCGACGCGCATGGCCTATGAGCGTTGCATTGCGGACCTCGAGTCAGGATCGCACGGTTTTGCCTTCGCGTCCGGCATGGCGGCGACGGCCACGATTCTCGAAATTATTGACAGCGGCAGCCACGTTCTTGCGATGGACGATCTTTACGGTGGCACGCGGCGACTTTTCAGCGGCGTGCGTGAGCGCAGCGCCGGGCTTGAGTTCAGCTTCGTGGATTTGTCGGATCTTGGCGCAACCGCAGCGGCTTTCAAAGACAACACGCGCATGGTCTGGATAGAGACGCCGACCAATCCGTTGCTAAAAATCGTCGACATAAAGGCGGTGGTTGAGATTGCAAAACAGCACGGGGCGATCGTCGTCGTTGACAACACGTTTGCGACGCCATGTCTGCAACGTCCGCTCGAGCTCGGTGCCGATATCGTCATGCACTCGGCGACCAAGTTCATAAACGGCCATTCCGACATGGTCGGCGGGATTGTCGTGACGGCCGATATCGTGCTGGCCGAGCAGCTTTCTTACCTGCAAAACTCGATCGGCGCGGTAGCCGGACCGTTCGACAGTTTTCTCGCATTGCGTGGCGTCAAGACCCTGGACGTTCGCATGCAGCGCCATTGCGAGAGCGCGATGAAGATCGCCACCTGGCTGGAGGAGGACGCGCGCGTCGAAAGTGTGCTGTATCCCGGGTTGTCATCGCATCCGCAGCACGCACTCGCGGCGCGCCAGATGGACGACTTCGGCGGTATCGTTACGTTCTTCGTAAAAGGTGATCTGGAGAACGCGCGACGTTTCCTGGAGCGCTGCGAAGTGTTTTCGCTTGCGGAAAGCCTGGGCGGCGTCGAGAGTCTCGTCGACCACCCGGCGATTATGACGCACGCGAGCGTGCCTGAAAAAGAGCGTGCCAAACTCGGTATCAGCGATCAGCTGATACGTCTCTCGGTCGGTATCGAGGCCGTTGACGACCTGCTCGCGGATCTGGACCAGGCACTCGGCCCGCAGGGTTAAGCGGTCAGAAAAAGGATCAGAATCGCATAGCCGGCGAACAGGACTGATAGAAACTCAAACCAGGCCGGCCGCAGCGCGACTAAGAGCATCAGGCTGCCGCCAACAACCGGAAACAGAATCGAAAGCAGTGGTGGATTACCGAACATCGTTATATTGACGTGTGGCCCAATACAGAAATAGCCAAGCATCGACAACGCAGATAGTCGTCCAAATGAGCGACTGTGTGTCAGGAATACCAGCTCCGCATCACTGGAGATATCGTAGTCCTCGGTGGGCAGCGCGAGTTCCGCTGCGCCATAAACGAATATGGCGCCAATCACCAGCACGAAGAAATCGATGATCGACCAATCCGTCACTGCACGCAGCTCCCAGCCGACCCACCAGAGCTGCAATATGAAAAGCATGATAACGACGCCCCACAACGCGGTCGCCCAGTGAAAGGTCACGCGCTTGTGGGCGCGGATCAGTCCGGCCACGGAATTAAGCAGGCGCGTGAGCGCCAGGCCCAGAATTATCGAGATAGCAATGAATACGTATTCGTGTTGAGTCATTTAGGAGGATGCCTGTGGTACATCGGTAAAAAGGGGGTCTGTCCCCAAAATAAGGGGTCTGTCCCCTTACTACTCTATCGATGCTGATCGATGAGGATTTGATTGCCGTCCGGGTCAGTGAGCATGATGCTAGCCGGGCCGGTTGTTGAATCGTCGGCTTCGCTCTCGAGTTTGATTCCTTGATCTTTCAATTCACGTTGTATCTCACGCACATCAGCGAATGAATCAAGGTTACTGCCGTTCTGATCCCACCCGGGATTGAAGGTCATTATATTTTCTTCAAACATTCCCTGAAAAAGGCCAAGCACCTTATCGCCGTTTTTCAAAATAAACCAGTTTTGTTTAG
>JBATID010000388.1:0-1771 GCA_049667545.1 Woeseiaceae bacterium | reverse complement strand
GAGATTCGCTCCCCCGCCCTCTGCTGCAAGCCTGAAGGAGTTTAATCACTCCATGGCTGGCCCCCTGCGATTCGCAGGGGGCCATTTTTTTACCCATAAATACTGACCCGCCCAAGTAGCCAATGCCCAATCATGGCAAAATCCCGCCGATGACCTCAGAGCCCGCCGCAGCACGCATCATCGCCAGCCCGTTTCGCCCGGCCCGCTGGCTGCGTAACCGTCACGCGCAGACGATCTTTCCTTCGCTGCCGTGGGCATGGCGCTCCCGCCCCGAGCTTCGTCGGGAAAGCCTGGAGTTACCCGATGGCGACGTGACGGCTGTGGACTGGCTGGCTGACACGGACCAGGTACCCGATTCGGCACCACTGCTGGTCATTCTTCACGGGCTCGAAGGTTCAGCCCGGTCGTCCTACGCGCGGATGCTCATGGAGGCCGCGCGAGACCGCGGCTGGCGCACGTGCGTATTGCATTTTCGCGACTGTGGCGACTACCGAAATCGGCTGCCGCGCCGTTATCACGCCGGCGAAACCAATGACCTCAGGCACTTCCTGCAGCAGCTCCACTCGCAACGAAACGCGACGGGGCACGGCGGCCCAATAGTGGCGGTGGGTTATTCACTCGGTGGCAACGTGCTGCTCAAATACCTTGGTGAGTCAGGGACCCAGACCGCACTGCGGGCAGCAGTTGGAATCTGTGCACCGTTGGATCTGCACGAGTGCGCGGAGGCATTAAATATTGGTTTTTCAAAAACTTATCAGCGACTTCTACTAAATAACATGAAGAAAGCAATGACCCAGAAGTTTGACCGCCATACCGCCGCTTTTGACTGGGACAGGGCCATGCGGGCGACCACGTTCGCCGACTTCGATGATGCCGTTACTGCCCCGCTGCACGGCTTCAGTGGCAAGCAGGACTATTACGATCGCTGCAGCGCAAGACACTATTTGCGCGACATCCAACTGCCGACGCTGGTTGTTAATGCGCTCGATGACCCTTTCATGACAGCGAATGTCGTTCCGAGGGCCGAGGAACTTTCCGAGCAGGTAACGCTGGAACTGGCCGACAACGGCGGGCACGTTGGCTTCATCAGCGGCGGGCGACCGTGGCGCCCGGAGTTTTATCTCCCCGGCCGAATTCTCGAGTTCCTCGAGCCGCACGTGGCCCAACCCGGGCTATAAAAAAAGGCCGGATCGCGCGAAAGCGTCCCGGCCTCTTTGTTTTACGTGTCAACGACTCAGGCGGCGTCGACTTCCTTCATCGATAGCCGTACGCGGCCCTGCCGATCAACTTCCAGGACCTTGACCTTGACCGTGTCACCCTCTGCCAGCTTGTCGCTGACCTTTTCGACGCGCTCATTCGAGATCTGCGAAATATGCACCAGGCCGTCCTTACCCGGAAGGATGGTGACAAAAGCACCAAAGTCCATCAGGCGAGCAACCTTGCCTTCATAGATCTGGCCGACTTCGACGTCCGCAGTGATCAGCTCGATACGTCGACGGGCCTCCTTACCAGACGCACCATCGACCGAGGCAATACGAATCGTGCCATCATTATCAATATCGACTGAAGCACCGGTTTCTTCGGTAATAGCCCGAATGACCGCACCGCCCTTCCCGATGACGTCCCGAATTTTGTCCGGATCAATCTTCATCGTCATGATTGTCGGTGCCCACTCGGACATTTCCTGACGCGGCGCGCTAAGAACTTTGTTCATCTCGCCGAGGATGTGCAAGCGAGCATCGCGGGCCTGAGCGAGCGCCTTGCTCATGAT
>JBATID010000387.1:0-6345 GCA_049667545.1 Woeseiaceae bacterium | reverse complement strand
TCTACAACGCTGGTCTTGCCCACCGCAAAATCGCCGACGATGCACACTTTACTGGTCAGGCGTGTCATTGCGTATTCGGCAACTCTTGCAGCCCCAGATCAACCTGTACGTAGCGCATGGAGAGATTCTCGCGGCGATCAACCGTTACGCCAGGGTCGGCGGGTAGCGCGGACAATCGTGCCGTAACGCCCGCAGCACCAAGTCGTTCGAGCGCCGTAACGGCGCGCTGTTCGGCAACGACGGCGTTTCTGGCAGCATCGCCGCTGCCATCGGTCGAACCGGTCAGCGTTACCGAAAGCGAGAAGGCCGCCCTCTCAGCATCCGCCTGCAGCTCACGTACCTGCGCCACGTATTGGGAAAGCGCGTCCTCATCGCCTGCTACAAACCGCACGCCCCGATCGAAGAAGAACCGGCGCTGGTTAAGAACCTCCAGCCTGTCCAGCAGCAACTGCCGCGTGTCAGGCATCGGGACCGACATTGGCGCCGCGATCTCATCCTCTGTCAAACCGCTTAGATCAAGAGCGTTCACGCCGGCGAGTGTCTTGAATCCGGCCAGCAGCTGGTCTTTCCAGGCCGATGGCGCAGTCCCATTGACGACTAGCATCGTTTCGACAACGCTAAACTCTACGGTATCGGGCTTGCTGAACAGTTCTGCCGCTCGCGCCGCGATAATTTCCGGCTGCAGCGATTGAAACGGCTGCATGTCGGCGCTGACGCGCGCCGCCGGTAGGTCGATGCTCGCAGCGATATCGTCGATACTTGCGGCCAGTGGATCTCGCAGACCCCGCAACGTAATGTCAGGCCCGTCACGCTCGACGGCGGTCACATGTATGCCAGGTGCAGCACGCAGCGCGTCATCGAACCTCGCCAGCTCTTGCGAATAGGTCCAGTTGCGGTAACCGAAGAAAGCGGCTGCGGCAACCAGCAACAAGAGCAGCACGACCATCCAGGTGCGCGCGGCCCCGCCACTTTTCTTGCTTTCTTCGCGAGCCTCGAAGCGCAGGCACCGTTCCAGTTCGACCTCAACTTCCGGCACTGTGGCCGTATCGCCTTTGTATTGCCGAATTGCCTCGCCGTAACGAAAATGGATACGCTCGAGGACCGCGCTCAGATCACCGCGCAGACTTTTAGGCGGCACACCGCGGATGACGCAAACGAGCAGGGCGTGCGGCCCGTGCACGGCCCACAGCGTGAAATCGCCCATATCAGCTGACTCCAGCCGGCCGGTGCGATCCGGTGAGAACGACTCTTTGACGAAGTCCTGGATCGCGGTGAACATCGCCGACACCGCGTCGCTGTCCTTGATTCTCGAAGCTTCGTGATGCACGTGCCCAACCAGCAGGCCGTTTTCGCGACTGATCAGGTACGCCTGCTCGACACGGTATCGCATCGTCTTCTGCAGTATGTACTCGCCGAAAGGTATGCCGGCGCGTGATGCCTGCCAGCGCCATCGAAGCCCCTGCGGGCTAAAGCTGTGCTCGACGGCCTCATTGATCTGCTGCGAGAAATTTCGCAGCGCGTGCATGATTGATTTCCGAATGGCGGGGCCCATGACCGGATACAGCGCGTCGCCATAGGTTTCAGGGTCGTTTCGAAAAGCACGTTGCAGACACTCGCCAACCGGCTGCGTCAGAGATTCAACGAGTTCGCTGTCCTCGCGGTAGCTGCGGTCAATCGCTTCCGAGAGCACTTCCGCGACGTCGGCGGTGCGAACCTCCCGGCGTTCTACCCGATCAGAAATCTGATCAAGGGCCTGTTTCTCGGCACCGAACAGCAGCTGCTTTAATTGATCGAGGTCATTCATCGATAATTATCGTGTGGACTACTGATTTTTCGTCAAGCGGTTCGCTATGTCGCTGAGCAGCGCGGCCAGGTCATCCCGCCTGACAGATGTATCCGCTACTTTCTTTGTTTCGGCGGCGAAACCCTCACTGAGCTGCTTTTCGGTACTGTGAATCACGCTGGATAATTCTTCGATATTATCCTGTAGTCGCTGCCGAAGATCGTTTGCTTCCCCACCCAGTCGCTCCTGGAGTTCGACATATTGCGACTCCGCGCGTTGCGATATATCGTGCAGTTCTTTAGCACCCTGTTGGCTGCCTTCCTCGCGTACCGCGCGTTCCTGTTGCAGCAGCTCAGAGAACTTCTCAAATTCTCGCTTTGCAAAAGCATCCAACTGCTCCAGCCGATTCTCAAAACTATGCGAAATCTGCTCAACATTCCGGGTTAGCCGTTCCTCGAGGGCGGCGAAGCGGCGCTCATAGTCACGCATCTGCCCGCCAAACAGGATTTCCCGTATTTGCTCAACGTTGCCATCGGCGTTCTCGGCTGACATGCCGGTTTGGTCCTGCTCGTCTTTATGTTCCATTGCTTTTCTTCCCTTACCTGTCGTCGAATTGCTATGCGTCGACTTGTTCCAAACGGTATCCGTGTTGATAAATAGCGGACAGCTTCCAGCCATTTTCCTCTGATAAATTCAGTTTCTTGCGCAAGCGGCTCACATGGGTATCTACCGTGCGTGTCGTTACGGACTTGTTGTCAATCCCCCAGATTGCCTCCAGGATGTGACTGCGCGATATCATTTTTCCGGCATGCCGGAAGAAAAAATCTGCCAGTTCAAATTCCCGATTGGTCAGGCTGATTTTTTCGCCCCTAAGGCTTAACGTCTTTTTCTCAGAATTCAGCGAGTATGGACTAACGTCCAGGTCTTTTTCGGGCTTGCGGCCGCCAGCACGTCGCAATACGGCAGACACCCTTGCAACCAGTTCTGCCTGACGCACCGGTTTTGTCAAATAGTCATCGGCGCCTGCTTCCAGCCCACGCACGATGCTCTGTTCGTCGTTTTTCGCCGTCACGATGACCGCTGCCGTGTAATCCGACAGCTCGTCGCGCAGTTTTCTCAGCACCTCGATGCCACTGAGGTCTGGCAGGACCCAGTCAAGCACGTACAGATCGAAGGTGTCGCGCCGCACAGCACGCAGGAACGTGGCGGCGTTGGCATGACAATCGACCGAATGTTCTGCGTGGGTTAGCCAGAGCCTAATCAACTCGGCCTGATCGGGATCGTCTTCAAGTATTGCAACTCGCAAATCTGCTCCAGTCCACAGCGACAATATTCGGGCATGCTGCGGCAGGCGCCGGCGGCTTTATTGGTTTGGTATTTGCGCCAGCTGAACCCCTATTATAGGCCGTATAGCCGGCAAGTGGCCGATATTAAAGCCGATATTCCAGAAAATGTCAGGTGACGCCGGCTAACGAACCGTGACTTTCCGCAACAACTCCTGCAGATCGCCAATCAGACGCTCAATCGCCGGGGCATCACGGTTGGTGGCGGCGCTTTCGATACCGGCGCCCATTGTTGAGATATCTTCAAATCCGTAGGCCGCGCCCGATCCAAATAGATTGTGCCCGGTTATGCGTATCGTTTCGAAGTCTTCGCAGCTCAGGGCGTTCGTCAGCCTGGCGATGTCGTCATTGCGATTCTCAAGGTATTTGCCGACCAGCCGACGTGCGAACGGGTCGGCAATCTCAATGGTCTTTCCCTTTTCGCTATTCACTAACATCGCCTTTGTGCACACCAAGATCGAACCACTGTGTCATTCGCCGCCGTCAGGCGTCAATGTAGTCGCACTGCCAACCCTGACAGATGTCTATCAATTGTCTACTGAACGACACACGTGAGCTTCATATTGACCCGGTACTCTTGAACTCGCCCACCCCTGACCACCACTTTCATTTCTTTTACCCACGCTCCCTCTATATCGGTGAGCGTTTTGTTGGCCTGGTCGAGCCCCTTATTGATCGCGTCTTTGAAACTCTCCTGCGATGCCGTTGAAATCTCTGTAACTGCGGCAACTGTCATATTCCCTCCAGTTCCGGACTTTTTCGCCCAGCGGCCGTGCAAACGACTCTTGTTGGTTTATCTTCGGCGTCTGCACGCCGTTGGACAATGGCAAATCGACAGATGTCACAGTTGTTGACAATTGTCGACGGAAACCAACGGTTCATAACGCAAAGCTTGATCTCGGTCACGCTTCGCGTGAGAGTCCGGCTGCTAGTCTGGTGTCAAGCGGAATATCAGCTATCAGAAATCAGTGTATCCAGGGGGCACGTCCTGACGAGTTCAGGTCACTTACGACAACAGGGGTCAATCATGAAAAGCCTTTCCGTTGCTTCCTTACTGGCCTGCGTTATTGCCCTGTCGGCCTGCAGTACTCAAACCGCCGCCGTCTCACAAACCACCGAACGTCACGAGGCGGTCCTGATTGTCAGCCTGGAAGATGGTTCGGTGATCATGCAGACGATCAGCTCTAGCGCCGATTTCTGCTTCAAGAGCAGCTCCGCGAGTTCGACCACCTGTCTTACGCAAGGCGCTGCCATTGTCAGCCCCGATACGAATACCATTATTGGGTATGAGTTGATCGAAGACCAGATCGACCTGGTCGCCAAGACAGACTGACGCCCGCAAGTCCCACTTCCTGCTCTCGCAGCCCGTGCGAGCTGCCCTGCCGTCCATTTGTCAACGATTGTTACAGCGCGACAGGATCGCTAATCCGGGTCCTATAATGCGGCCACTTTCAACAAGTGACCAAACACAGGAGTGGGGAAATGAATATCAAACTGGCAAGAACACTTGCCGTACTGGCGGGCGCTGCCATCGCTGGCGGTTGTTCGACAATGGCATCAGAAACAGTAGCAGACACATCCGGCAGCAGCACGATTTCTGCCGCCGAGCTTGCGTCTGCGCAACAGCGTGTTGCGGAGCTCGAATCCGCACTGTCCGCCAAGGACAGGGATCTTGCGAACGCCCAGGCGCGCATCGCAGACAGCGCTTCAGCCACGAGTACATCCAGCAGCAATACCGGCTTGATGCCCTCTGATCCGAAGCCGGGCGAGTGCTATGCGCGCGTCATTATTCCGGCCAAGTACACGACCAGCTCAGAACAGGTCTTGAAGCGTGCGGCATCAGAGCGCATCGAAGTAATTCCTGCTCGCTACGAGCAAGATAAGGAAACGCGTATCGTCAAGGAAGCCTCGACCAAGCTCGAAGTCATTCCTGCCAAGTACGAAACAGTCGAAGAGCAGGTATTGGTTAAGCCTGCGACCACGAAGCTGACGGTCGTACCTGCTGTCTACGAGACCATCGAAGAGCGAGTAATGGTCAAGCCTGCGTCAACGCAGGTGGTTGAAGTTCCCGCTGTTTATAAGACGGAAACAGAAACGGTACTGGATCAGCCCGCTCGTACGGAGTGGAAGCGCGGTACTGGCGTAGGCACCGGCAGCGGTGTTGCCATGTCCAGTGCGACACAGGCAGTCCAGCGTTTCGGCGACTTCAAGGTGATCGAGACCCGCGTGGAAGACACCGGCGACCTGATGTGCCTGGTTGAAATTCCAGCTACCTACAAGACCATCGAGAAGCAGGTACTGGTATCGGCAGCCACGACACGCAAGGTTGAGTCTCCGGCAGAGTACAAGACTGTCAAGAAGACGGTTTTGAAGACACCGGCCACAACGCGTGAAGTCACTGTTCCTGCTGAATACCGCACGGTCAAGGTGACCAAGCAGGTACGTCCCGAGACAACCCGCGAAGTCATCATTCCTGCGGTATACGGCGACGTTGCAGTGACCAAGCTGGTACAACCGGCCACCGAGCGTCGTATCCCGATCCCGGCTGAGTACGTAACGGTAACCCGCAACAACAAGGTGAGCGACGAGCGCACTGAGTGGCGTCCGGTTCTATGTGAAGTCAACATGACTCGCGAGAACGTCGCTGCCCTGCAGACATCTCTAAACGATTCTGGTTGCTGCAAATGTGGCCCGAACCGCAACGAGTGCAAGATTGACGGCGTCATGGGTCAGTGCACGCTGCAGGCAGCTCAATGCTATGCAGATCGCAACGGTCTTTCTTCAGGCAAGAAGTACGTCACAATGGACGTGATCCGTGCCTTGGGCCTGAAGTTTTAATCTGGGTAATACGATCGACTACAACCTCTCAGCTGGCAGTAAGTACGTCCCCCTTGAGGTTGTTAACAGCTTTGATCTAGGTCTTTAGGTTTTATACTTTTAGCACGGAGATTGGCTCGATCGGCTTGGGCAGTCGCGGTAACTCGCGACTGCCCTTTTTTTGTGGGGCGGTGCTCTCGACATGAAAATATGTAGCACCCTCTATTCCACCAGCCAGGTTGCGAGGGTGACCATCGGCCAGTACTTTCCACTCAACGATTTGCGGTGATGCCAAGACTTGCTGACCAAGAATAGCTGCTTTCCGTGAATGGCGACCGTCCGGTGACCGTCGCTTTCCAGCCGTTCAAAGGGTTATATTGACCACTCTGGAAAGGGCAGCTG
>JBATID010000386.1:0-26584 GCA_049667545.1 Woeseiaceae bacterium | reverse complement strand
GGGTCTGGATGCATCGGCAATGAACCTGCTGGCAGATACTTCGCTGGAAAATGTGTTGGAGCAAGCCGTCGGCTGTGGCGCCAAGGTTCTGGTCATCGACTCGATTCAGACGATGACGAGCGAGCAGCTGCCATCGGCCCCGGGGTCCGTTGCGCAACTGCGCGAGAGCGTTGGCCGTCTCGTGCAATTCGCAAAGCAAAATGACGTTGCTGTTTTTATCATCGGGCATGTGACGAAGGATGGTGCTATAGCGGGTCCGCGTGTGGTCGAGCATATGGTCGATACGGTCATGTACTTTGAGAGCGACCCGGCCAGCCGTTATTCAATGATTCGCGCGGTGAAAAACCGCTTCGGTGCCACTGGCGAGATGGGTGTATTTGCCATGACCGAGGCGGGGTTTCGCGAGGTGAGCAATCCCTCGGCAATTTTCCTGTCGCGTGACTCGGTTAATGAGCCCGGTAGCGCCGTGTCGGTCACGTGGGAGGGCAGTCGACCGCTACTCGTCGAAATTCAGGCGCTGGTCGCGGATGGCAACGGCAATTACGCGAAACGTCTGGCGCACGGGGTCGATCAGAACCGGCTTGCGCTGTTGCTCGCGGTGCTGCAGCGGCATGGCGGAATTGCGATTGGTGATGAAGATGTTTTCGTGAATGTCGTTGGCGGGCTGCGCATCGGCGAAACAGCTGTCGATTTACCCACCGTTCTTGCGATCGTTTCCAGCTTTCGCGATCGTGCGCTTGCGGAGCGTTTCGTGTGCTTTGGTGAGATCGGTCTCGCCGGCGAATTACGGCCCGTACGGTTCGGCGCAGAGCGCATTGCGGCAGCCGCAAAACAGGGCTTCACGACTGCAATCGTGCCACGGGGCAATGTGCCGAAGCGGTCTCCGTCAGGCATCAAAGTCATTGGCGTCCGGCGGCTTGGCGAGGCTCTCGACGAGGCCTGGTAGCGGGAGCTTACGTTGTCGCTGATTTGGGCGCTGGCGTAGCGCTTTCGGTAAACCGGTTGCGCTCGCCAATCCTGACCGATCGAATGCGGTTGTCGTCTGCCTCCACGATTTCGATGGGATAGCCATCGATGTTGAGGCTGGTGCCGGGCTGCGGAATGGTCTCCAGGAACTCAATGATCAATCCATTGATGGTTTTGGGACCATCGGTGGGTAGCTGCCAATCCTGCGAACGGTTGATCTCGCGTATGTTGGCGCTGGCATCAACCAGGAATGAATCGGGCCCCTCGTTGACAACGTCAACCTCGTCATCCGCGGGGTCAGTAGTGAACTCACCGACGATTTCTTCGAGGATATCTTCGAGCGTGACGATGCCCTGGATATCACCGTATTCATCAACCACCAGGGCGACGCGTTCGCGGCGCCGCTGAAACTGCACCAGCTGAGTACTCAGCGGAGTGCCTTCAGGCACAAAGTAGGGCTCGGTCAGAAGCTGCTGCAACGTGTCCTTGTTCAATTCCTGGGTCGCAAGATTGGCGAGCCTGCGCAAATGCAGAATACCGACCACCCGGTCGATGCTGTCGCGAAACACCGGCAGCCGCGTATGCTGACTGTCATTGATAATGGCCTCAATGTCGTTCTCGTCATCGTCGAGATCGATGCCGACAATTTCGTTGTGCGGCACCATGACATCGTCGACCGTTACTTTTTCGAGATCGAGAATGCTCAATAGCATTTGCCGGTAGCGTGATGAAATCCGCGAGCCGGCCTCGAAAACAACGGTGCGTAGCTCCTCGCGCGTTAGCGCCTGGAGTTCAGAATCGCCGGCGCGCACGCCAAACAAGAGCAGCACACCATTGGCCGCCGAGTTCGTCAGCCAGACCAGCGGGTAAGTGATTTTCAGCAACGGGTAATAAATCATGGCCGCCGGGAACGCAACGCGTTCCGGATACAGCGCGGCCAGTGTCTTGGGTGCGGCTTCGGCAAAAATCAGGATGATCAGCGTCATGATCAGGGAGCCGACAGCCACGGCAGGCTGACCGCCGATCTCAAACGCCAGCAGGGCAACGAGCGACGCCGCGAAGATGTTGACGAGGTTGTTACCCAGGAGAATAAGACCGATGACGCGGCCTGGTTTTTTCAACAACTTTTCCGCGATACGCGCGCCGCGATGGCCCTCGCGGGCTTTATGTCGCAGCTGATACCGGTTGAGGCTCATTAACGCCGTTTCCGAGCCCGAGAAACAGGCGGAAAGCAGCAGTAGCACTGCAAGCAGGCCAAGCACGCTGGCTAATGGAACGTCGTCGCCCAAAAGAAGGGCACCTCCGAAGTTTGTCCGTACCGATGCAGTTCAACAGCCTGCAATATGGCTGTCAAGAATGCCTGTCTCAATGCCAGCTGCGTTTGAATATTTCCTCGAGAATGAGACGGCTGCCGAAGTAGGCGAGACCCAGGGTGGCGAATCCCCAGAGGTAGAGTTTGATGATGCGTTTCCCGCGCCAGCCGGCAAAAAACCGGCCACCCAGCAGGATGCCGAAAATGATCCATGCGATCAGCGACAGCCCGAACTTGTGAGCGAGGTGTTGCTCGACCAAATTATTCACAAACGAGAGACCTGACGCGATCGCCAGCGTCAGCCCGGCGAAACCCGCGGCGGCCACGCCGACAAGCAATTTTTCCGTGGTCTCCAACGGTGCAAACAGCTGATTCACCGCGGTAATTTTTGCCGAACGAAGGCGGCGCTCCTGCAGTAGTGCATACACGGCGACGATGGCGCCAACACTGAGAAAACCGTACGACAACAGTGCGAGCAGAATATGGCTGCGAACCTGCCATGGCATGGCCACAGCGGATTCTGGATCCACGGAGCCGCCGGTCAGCAAGACGGTGCCGGCCGACAGCAGCAACAGTCCGGCGCTCATGCCCCGCAGCGTGGGTTCAAACGCCGCGAGCAGGGCGATCAGCGCAAGTTCCAGGCCGATCATTGAAGCGGCGTTGCCAGTTGACAGGCTAAAGCCGCTGCCCGGCAGGATCAGCTCGATCAGCAACATGCCGTGCATGACGATGCCGAAGCTGACCAACAGGCCTGCTGCAAACAAAGAGGGCCGTGACAGGGCGGTGAATCGAGGTAGCCGACTCATCGCGAAACCCGCGGCCGCCAACAGGTACAGCAAGAGAATTGTGATTTGAGACACAGAAACCCGGCAGGTATTGACCTAACGTCGGATCATCCCATATGGCGTAGTGCAAGAGAACCCTAACTTATGCGAATTCGCGTTCTCGGTTGCAGCGGCGGCATCGGTTCCGGCTCGCGAACGACTGCTCTGCTAATTGACGACGATGTCCTTATCGATGCCGGCACCGGCATCGGTGATCTTGCACTAGAGGACATCGATCCAATTCGTCATGTGTTCCTGACGCACGCGCACCTGGATCATATCGCCGGGTTGCCGATGCTTGCGGATCGTGTTTTCGACGAAGACTTCACGGTGCCACTGACCGTCTATGCGCGTGAGGAGACCATCCGCGCCGTACAAACGCATTTGTTCAACGACGTAATCTGGCCTGACTTCACCAGACTGCCGACCGCCGCCAATCCGATGCTGCGGTTTCATATCTGCAGTCCCGGAGACACCGTGAACATCAGTCATCGCAGGTTTTACGCGGTTGACGTGATGCATTCGGTTCCATCACTGGGTTATACGGTGCAGAACTCAGGTGGCGCGTTCGCTGTCAGCGGCGATACGAAATCCAATCAGACACTGTGGCCTGTCCTGAATGCCTGCGACGATTTGAAAGTCCTGGTGATTGAGGTGTCTTTCCCTGACGAGATGGCAAAACTGGCCGCCGAATCCGGGCATTACACGCCAAAGACGATGACCGATGATCTGCGCCGTCTGCAGCACGAGCCGGAGATCTGGCTGACGGGCATGAAACCGGGCGAAGAAGAGCGTATTTACCAGCAGGTCCTCGATGCAGCGCCGGGAAAAAACATTCGAATGCTTTCGCGCGGCACTGTATTGACCGTTTAGGTGCCGGGCGCGATCAACGATCGCGCGACACGCCGCTCCCACGGACCCGGCATTCTCGTTTAGAATGCGCGCATGTTTGAGAATCTCAGTGGCCGTCTGTCAGATGCTGCCCGCCAGTTAAGTGGCAAGGGTCGGCTTACCGACGCCAACATTAAAGACACGCTGCGGCAAGTCCGGCTGGCTTTGCTCGAGGCCGACGTCGCGCTGCCCGTCGTCAAGACCTTCATAGACCGGATCCGTGAGCGCGCAGTGGGTGAGGAGGTCAGCAAGAGCCTTACGCCCGGGCAGATGCTGGTCAAGATCATTCATGGCGAGCTGGTTCGACTGCTTGGCAGTGATTCGGCGCCGCTCGATTTCCGGGCACAGCCTCCGGTTGTCATTCTTCTCGCCGGGTTACAGGGTGCGGGCAAAACAACGACGGCGGCCAAGCTCGCGAAGCGCCTGATCGACATCGAGAAAAAGAAGGTCATGCTCGTTAGCGTTGACGTGCATCGACCGGCTGCCATTTTACAGCTGCAAACGCTGGCAGCGGAGGTAGGTGCGCTGCACTGCGCCAGCGACGCGCAAGAAAAGCCGACTGCAATCGTGGCGCGCTCGCTCGACCAGGCGCGACGCGCATTTGCGGACGTCCTGATCGTTGATACGGCGGGCCGCCTGCATGTCGACGGCGACATGATGCAGGAGGTGGCCGACGTGCATGCGGCTGCCAGTCCGCATGAGACCTTGTTTGTGGTCGACAGCATGGCGGGGCAGGATGCTGTCAACGCGGCGACCTCTTTCAACAAGACCTTGCCATTGACGGGCACCATCCTGACGAAGGCTGACGGCGATGCGAAAGGCGGCGTTGCGCTCTCCGTGCGTGAGATCACGGGACAGCCGATCCGGTTTATTGGCGTCGGTGAAAAAGTCGGCGCACTGGAGGCCTTTCATCCGGATCGCATGGCGTCGCGAATTCTCGGTATGGGTGACGTATTGACACTCGTCGAGGAAATTGAGCAGAAGGTCGACAAGGACCAGTCCGAGAAACTCGCGCGGAAGATCAAGAAGGGCCGCGGATTTGATCTCGGTGATCTGAAAGACCAGCTCGAGCAGATGATGAACATGGGTGGCCTGGCATCGATGCTTGAAAAGCTGCCGTTGCCGGGAAACGTCAATCCTGCTGCACTGGCTGACAGCACCAACGAACTCAAGATCCGTCGACAGGTTGCCATCATCAATTCGATGACTCCGGGTGAGCGGCGTTTCCCGAAGACCATTAACGGCTCTCGCAAGCGGCGCATTGCCAGCGGTGCCGGTCAGCAGATACAGGACGTCAATCGTTTGCTAAAGCAGCATCTGCAAATGGAGCGGATGATGAAAAAGGTTTCCAAAGGCGGCCTCAAGAAGTTCATGCGCGGCATGCCTGGCGGCGGACGACCGCCCGGAATGCGCTAAAAATCGGCGAATTTGCCGCCGGATTTGCCAATATCCTGTCATTCTGGAGAACGTAGCGTGTAAGTCACCGAAATACTTAGGTATTTTCGTCAGCAAAACGCTTCACATTTGCAGCAAAACCCGTACAATGCGCCGTCTACTCGGGCCGCGCCCGAGGCGAGGCGTGTCTGCCTGTCTTTGAATTTAATACGGAAATGTAATGGTTAGTATTCGACTTTCGCGCGCTGGCGCGAAAAAACGCCCTTTTTATCACCTGGTGGTCACCGACTCGCGCAATCGTCGGGACGGCCGCTATATCGAACGGATCGGTTTCTTCAATCCCGTGGGCCAGGAACACGAGGAAAACCTGCGGATCGATATCGAGCGGGCAGATTACTGGATCGCCAAGGGTGCACAACCCTCCGATCGAGTGTCATCGTTGCTGAAGCAGCATCGCAAGGCGGCACTGAGTAATTGATCAATTGGCGCCTGATCCGGTAGTCCTTGGCCGTATTACCGGCCTGTTCGGCGTCCGGGGATGGGTCAAGGTGTATTCGTACACCGAGCCGCGAGAAGCGGTACTGGATTACAAGTGCTGGTTGTTGCATAAGCATGACGAGCGGCAGCCGGTAACGGTCGCGGAGGGTAAGCGACACAGCAAGACAGTCATTGCAAGAATCGAAGGATTTGATGATCGCGACCAGTCAGCAACATTGATTGGCAGCGAAATTATCGTGCCAAGAGACGCGCTGCCAGAGACCGTAGACGGTCATTATTACTGGTCGGATATTGAAGGACTGCGCGTCGTGCATAAGGACGGCTCGGACATTGGTCGGGTCGACTACATGCTGGAAACCGGCGCGCATGACGTCATGGTGATCAAGGGTGAACAGGAACGCTTGATTCCATTTGTCAAAGACAAAGTAGTACTCGACGTTGATCTTGCCGCGGGCACGATTACCGTCGATTGGGAATGGGACTGATCGCATGCAATTCGGTGTCGTCAGCCTGTTTCCTGAAATGCTCGCAAACATTGTCGAATTTGGTGTGGTCGGGCGCGCGCAGCAGCGCGGTTTGATAACGCTGGAACTGGAAAACCCGCGTATTCATACCGACGATGTGCATGCGACAGTGGATGATCGGCCGTATGGTGGCGGCCCCGGAATGGTGATGAAATACCAGCCGGTGGCTGACGCAATTGAGGCATTGCGCCCACGCCTGCCTGAGGGCAGTCCGGTGATTTGCCTGTCGCCACAGGGTAGCGTGTTTGATCAGGCGGCGGCGTTACGGTTTGCAGCGCTGCCGGGCATGATGTTGCTGGCAGGGCGCTACGAGGGGTTCGATGAACGCCTGATAGCGACACAGGTTGACGAGGAGCTTTCTCTCGGAGACTTTGTGCTGTCGGGTGGCGAGATAGCGGCAATGGCGGTTATCGATGCCGTGGTGCGACTATTGCCCGGCGTATTGGGTGACGACGAGTCGGCGGTGCAGGATTCGTTCATGCAGGGACTGCTGGACTGCCCGCATTACACCCGGCCCGAGGTCGTTGCGGGTCAGGCAGTGCCGGAGGTTTTGTTGTCCGGCGACCACGCGAGAATTGCGCGGTGGCGGCAGCAACAGGCGCTGGGCCGAAGTTTTTTGCGGCGACCGGACTTGTTGGAAGATTTGGAATTAACAGACGAGCAGCATCGGCTGCTTGATGAATTTTTGAAAGAGCAGGAACAATGAGCAAAATAATCGAAGCGATTGAAAACGAGCAAATGGGTAAAGAGATTCCCAAGTTTGCGCCCGGGGATACCGTGGTCGTCCAGGTAAAAGTTAAAGAGGGTGATCGCGAGCGTCTGCAGGCATTCGAAGGCGTTGTTATCGCCAAGCGTAATCGGGGGCTGAACTCGTCGTTCACGGTTCGCAAGATATCTCACGGCGAGGGTGTTGAGCGCGTGTTCCAGACCTATAGCACGGTCGTCGATTCGGTCGCGGTGAAGCGTCGTGGCGATGTACGTCGGGCGAAGCTCTACTACCTGCGTGGTCGCACCGGTAAAGCGGCCCGCATCAAGGAAAAGATCTAGTTATAGCGCTGGTATTGCCGGTCGCAGTCGCGGCCGGCTTGCCGCCGACGCGCGATTCCTGCCATCGTGCGCCGCAGTCGGTGACAACGCTTGAACCATTTTCCGGCAACCGGGTCCCTCGTGAGATGAAAAGCGTTTTTTCCATGCGATTTTGCAACGCTCTCGGGCTGGTGATTCTGACTGCCGTTCTGAGCGGCTGTGCGTCCATAGTTTCATCGGCAGCGACTAACCTGTCGAAAAATCTGTCCAGCGCCATTCTCAACCAGGACGATCCGGAGCTCGTGCGTGCCGGCGCACCATCCTACCTGCTATTGCTGGATAGTTTCGTTGAAGGCAGTCCGGACGATCCGGCCATCCTCGCGGCCGGGGCTACTCTGTACGCCACTTACGGCGCTGTGTTTGCGGATGACGAGCTACGCGCATCGCGACTGACCACGCGTGCACGCCGTTATGCGGCCACGGCGATGTGTGAAGTCCATGCACCGGCCTGCAATTGGACTGACGCAACCTATGATGAATTTGTAGCGTCGCTGAATGGACTGCGTCCCAAGAATGCCGAGTATCTGTATACCTATGGGTTCGCGTCGCTGGCCTTCCTGGTTGCACATAGCTCTGACCTGAATTCGCTGGCCGAGCTGCCGAAGATCGAGGCGTTGTTTAACTACTATCTGGACATAAGTGGTGACGAACTTAACGTTAGCGCTTACACGTTTATGGGACAATTACTGACACTCCTGCCGCCCGCATTAGGTGGTAAGCCGGAGCAGGCACGCGAGTTTTTCGAGAAAGCAATCGCGGCGACTGGTGGCAAGGACCTCAGCGCCAAGGTTGAATATGCGCGAGGCTATGCGCGGCTGCTTTACGAACGAGAGCTGCACGACCGCTTGTTGAACGAAGTCATGGCCGCCGATCCGTACCAGGACGGCTACACACTGGCCAACATCATGGCTCAGGAAGACGCCGTTAAATTGCTGGCGGCCGCGGACGACTACTTTTAATGGAATTTGTTATGAAGAAAATATTGCTTGTTGCCCTGGCACTGATCGTCAGTTTGCCGGTTCATGCTGCCGTCACGCTGAAAATCGCCACGGTAACGCCGGAAAATACGCAGTGGATGAAAGATATGCGTGCGAGCGCCGCGGAGATCGAGACGCGCACCGATGGCCGTGTCGTGATCAAGTACTACGGCGGCGGCGTGATGGGTAATGATACGAAAGTTCTGGGACGTATTCGTATCGGGTCATTGCAAGGCGGCGCGTTTACGCCCAGTGCTTTGGCCAGCCAGTACGCGGATCTGAACCTGTACGGGTTACCCCTGATCTTCGATTCGGAAGAAGAAGTTGCCTACGTCCGTGAGCGGCTCGATGCCAAACTGCAGCGGGGGCTCGAAGATGCCGGATTCGTCAATTTTGGCTTTGCCGGTGGCGGGTTTGCAATTCTCATGTCCAATACGCCCGTCGATGAACTGGCTGACCTGAAGGGCAAGAAGGTGTGGGTTCCCGAGGGTGACTCGATCAGTTATGCCTCGATGGAAGCACTGTCATTGTCGCCGGTCACTTTGCCGCTAACGGATGTCCTGACCGGCTTGCAAACCGGTCTCCTTGATATTGTCGCGATGTCGCCGATCGGTGCGCTGGTGCTGCAGTGGCATACGAAGATCAAGTACATCACGGAATTGCCGCTGGTTTATACGTTGGGCTTCATGGCTATTGAAAAGCGGGCTTTCGAAAAGATCAGCCCGGCGGACCAGGCCATCGTCCGTGAGGTTATGGGTGCGACCTATCAGAATTTTGATGTGGTTAATCTGAAAGACAACCACGCGGCACGCGATGTTCTGATCAATCAGGGTATCAAAAGTACGCCGTTTGAGCATGAAAAATACCTGGCGATTCGCTCGGTACTTGCGGAATCAAACAAGGCACTCGGCGCTAGTGGGAAATTTTCCGCGGACATGTATGACGAGATGATGGGCTACATCGCGGAGTTTCGAAGCAAGCAGGCGGCCGGCAACTCACCGCCGCCAGATATTTCTGCTGCCAGTAAATAGGCGAACTCTTTGAAGCGAGTACTTGAACGGCTTGAGCGGGCCGGACGCGCGGCCGAGGACGGTGCGCTCGTGCTGTTGCTGGGCTCTATGGTGCTGCTGGCCGTCTTGCAGATCGTTTTGCGGCAGTTTTTTGGCAGCGGCATTGGCTGGGCAGACGAGCTCGTAAAAATTATCGTGCTCTGGCTGGCGATGGTGGGATCCATTGCCGCGGCACGCGACAACCGACATATTCGTATCGATTTGCTCTCGCACGTGTTGCCAGACAAGCTGGTGGCGTTGACGCGCGTTCTTGTTGACCTGTTTGCGGCCGGCGTTTGTGTTGCGATTGCCTGGCAGGCCTGGCGATATCTGCAGCTCGAAATTGAGTGGCAGGAGACGGTTCTGATCGATACGCCGGCCTGGGCCGTGCACGCAATCGTGCCAGCGGCGTTCTTGCTGATCGGCTACCGCTTTGTCGTCGGCAGCGCCACGACAGTTTATGAGATGTTCCGTGGCGAGCGGCTGAAGGACGCTCCGTGATGGTCTTTAGCCTCATCCTCGTGTTGCTGGCGGTGCTGGGTGCGCCCTTGTTCGCAGTCATCGCGACCAGCGCAATGTTGGGCTTCAGTAATATCGAAACCGACCTGATGACGATGGCGCTGGAACTGCTGAGTATTGCGCAGCTGCCGTTCCTGGCGGCAATCCCCTTGTTTACGTTCGCCGGTTACATGCTGAGCGAGAGCAATGCGCCAAAACGGCTGGTGCGTCTGACCAACGCGTTGCTGGGTTGGATGCCGGGCGGCCTTGCGCTGGTTTGTATATCTGCCTGTGCTTTTTTCACCGCATTTACCGGCGCTTCCGGCGTAACGATTATCGCGCTGGGGGCGATTCTCTACCCGGCACTGAAACAGGACGGCTACAGCGACAAGTTCAACCTCGGTCTGGTTACGTCGTCGGGGAGTCTCGGTCTGCTCTTTGCGCCGTCGTTGCCGCTGATCCTGTACGGCGTAGTAGCCGGTGTGCAGATCGATGACCTGTTCCTGGCCGGCATCCTGCCCGGATTTGTAATGCTTGCGATGCTCTCGGGTTGGAGTATCTGGGTAAATCGCAGCAACCGAAAGCCGCTGAGCTCTTTTTCAATCCGCGAGGTCGGCGGCGCACTGCGCGAAACCGCGTGGGAATTGCCGCTGCCGGTTGTCGTATTGGGTGGTATTTACTCTGGCTATTTTGCGGTGTCCGAAGCGGCGGCAGTGACCGCGCTCTATGTCTTCTTCGTGGAAGTCGTGGTGCATCGGGAAATAAAGTTCACCGAACTTCCTCGGGTAATGCGCGAGTCCATGGTCCTTGTCGGCGGGATTCTGATTATTCTCGGCGTGTCACTTGCATCGACCAATTACATGATCGAAGCTGAAGTTCCGCAGCGCCTGCTGCAGCTCGTGGCGGAGCTCGTCAGCAGCCAGACCTCGTTCCTCATCCTGCTGCTGATCTTCCTGCTCGTGCTTGGCGCCATTCTCGATATTTTCTCGGCGATCGTTCTGGTTGTCCCTTTGATTTTGCCGATTGCGGCAGGCTTCGGCGTTAACGAGGTCCATCTTGGTATCGTGTTTCTCGCCGCAATGCAGCTCGGCTACCTGACCCCGCCGGTTGGGCTGAACCTGTTCATAGCGAGCTACCGCTTCGAGAAGTCGATCATGCATGTCTACTCGGCGACCTTTCCGTTCCTGATTATCCTGTTGCTGTCGGTCCTGGTAATTACGTTCTGGCCAGAGCTGTCATTGATTTTCCTGCCCGATTAAACGGGTTGGTGGGAATCGCAGCGTACTGCTGGTGAGACTTGAGGGTGAAGTGCCGGTATCCTGTAAAACATTCGCTAACCACCTCGGTGATTTATGAGTAGTGATCGCAATATTCTGGTTCGATTTTTTTCGGCCCTCTGGCAGGGCGCCAACGGCTTAAGAAAAGCACTGCATTTGCTGTTGCTACTGATCATTTTTGCCGTCTTCTTCGGCGCGCTCGCCAGCGGGCCGCCATTGCTGCCACAGCAGGCGGCTCTCGTAATAAGTCCAACCGGGGTGCTGGTGGAGCAGCTTGCCGGGGACCCGTACGAGCGCGCGCTGGCCGAAATACTGGGTGAGGCGCCGCAACAAACGCTCGTACAGGACGTGGTCGATGCACTCGACTTTGCCCGTGAAGATGATCGAATCAAAGCCGTGCATCTGGAACTCAGCGCATTGGGCGGCGGGAGCCTGGACAAGCTCAAGCGCATTGCCGCGGCAATCGATGCTTTCCAGGAGTCGGGCAAGCCGGTAATCGCGAGTGGTGACTTCCTGCTGCAACAGGGCTATTACCTCGGCGCGCACGCGGATGAACTTTATATGCATCCCGAGGGCGTGTTCTTCCTGCAGGGCTACGGGATGTACCGAAACTACTACAAGGACGCGCTTGACCTGCTGAAGATTGACTGGAATATCTTTCGCGTGGGCACCCACAAGTCGGCGGTCGAGCCCTATATGCGCATGGACATGTCGCCGGAGGACAAGGAATCAAGAAGTAACCTCATCGAACAGCTATGGGCCATGTATCGGGAGGACGTTGTCGCAGCGCGCGGGCTAACGGACGGCGCGATTGATGATTACGCGCAGAACATGGTTGCGCGCATTGATGCGGCCGGCGGTGATATCGCTGCAGCAGCCATAAAAAACGGCTTTATCGACGGGTCGATGACGCGCATCGAACTGCAGTCGCGGATCAAGGAATATGCCGGCGAGGATGATGAGGATAAATCGCTGTACTCGTCGGTCTCCATGGGCGAATACCTCGGCAGAATGCGGCTGTTGCGCGGTGACAAGCTCAGAGACAAGAACGTTGCGATCGTTGTCGCGTCCGGAGAAATCCTGGACGGCAAACAGCCGCCTGGAACCGTTGGCGGTGAGTCGACGGCGGCGCTGCTGCGTGATGCGCTAAACGATGAATCGGTGCAAGCGGTGGTGCTGCGGGTTGATAGTCCGGGCGGCAGCAAGTTTGCCTCTGAGGTCATCGCTCATCAGGTACAGGCGTTACAGGCGGCCGGCAAGCCGGTCGTTGCCTCGATGAGCGGCGTTGCTGCATCCGGTGGTTACTGGATATCAGCGGTGGCAGACCAGATTTTTGCCAGCCAGTCGACGGTGACTGGCTCGATCGGCATATTCGGCATGATTCCGACTTTCCAACGGACCCTGGCGACCGTCGGTATCGCCACCGACGGCGTAGGAACCACGCCGTGGTCGGGCGAGATGCGCCCGGATCGCGCGCTGTCGGAGCAGAGTAAGCAACTCATCCAGATGGTCATTGAGGATGGTTACAACGATTTTGTCACCCGGGTTGCTGATGCACGCGGCATGGATACGCAAAGCGTGGATAAGATCGGGCAGGGCCAGGTTTGGACCGGCGCCGACGCCATCAAGAACGGACTGGTTGATCAGCTTGGCGGGCTCGACGACGCGATCGCCGTTGCAGCGGAGCTCGCGAAACTGGATAAAGGCCAGTATGGCCGCAAACTCATGCAGCCGAAGCTGACCCCGACACAACAAATGCTGCTCGACATGCTGATGGTCGCGAAGAGCGCGGGCGTTGATCCGGCGGGCTTCGTGCGTGCGCCGGCGCCGTTAGAGGTGTTTGCGAACAACTTACAGGCGTTAATTGCACAAACGATGCGCTTTAATGACCCACAAGGCGTGTATACGCACTGCTTCTGCGCGATCGAGTAGGCGCCAGGCGGCGCCTCGCAGTTGCTAGTGCCAGCGCAGGATGACTTTGCCGCTCTGGCCGGATTCCATTAGCTCGAAGGCTGGCTGGAAGTCTTCGCTATCGAAGTGGTGCGTGATGATCGGTGCCATGTCGAGGCCGCTCTGTAACATGCTCGACATTTTGTACCAGGTTTCGAACATCTCGCGGCCATAAATGCCCTTGATGATCAGGCCTTTGAAAATAACGGCGTTCCAGTCGATCGCCATGTCGCCGGGCGGAATGCCGAGCATCGAGATTTTGCCGCCATGGTGCATGGTGCGCAGCATGTCGCGAAATGCCTGGGGGTTGCCTGACATCTCCATGCCGACGTCAAAACCCTCTTCCATACCGAGTTCCTGCATGGCGTCGTCGATGGTTTCGCGAGTCACGTTCAGTGCGCGCGTGGCGCCCATCTTTCGCGCAAGATCGAGCCGGTAATCGTTGACGTCTGTTATCACAACGTGCCGCGCACCGGCGAACCGCGCAATGCCGACCGCCATGATGCCGATGGGCCCGGCACCGGTGATCAGCACATCCTCTCCAACGAGGTCAAACGACAGGGCGGTGTGGGTGGCATTGCCCAGCGGATCCAGGATCGATGCCATGTCATCCGTGATGACGTCAGGCAATTTGAAAACATTGAAGGCGGGAACCGCAATGAACTCGGCGAAGGCGCCGGCGCGGTTCACGCCTATGCCCATGGCGTGCATGCACAGATGGCGCCTCCCGGCCCGGCAGTTGCGGCAGTAGCCGCAGGTAATATGACCTTCCGCCGAGACGCGGTCGCCCACGGCAAGGCCGCGAACCTCGATACCAATATCGACAATCTCGCCACTGAACTCATGGCCAACAGCCATCGGTACCGGAATCGTCGACTGTGCCCAGTCATCCCATTTGAAAATATGGATGTCGGTACCGCAGATTGCGGTGCGACGAACCTTGATGAGGACATCGTTATGGCCGACTTCGGGCACGTCGATATCCTGCATCCAGATACCGCGTTCCGGCTTTGCCTTGACCAGTGCTTTCATTGCCAGGCTCTCGCTTTTTTGTTCAGTGGATGACGCCCAGGTCGCGCCCGACGTCGGTAAATGCCTCGATCGCCGTATCCAGTTGCGCCGGCGTCAAGCCGGCCGACATCTGGGTGCGAATTCGGGCCTGCCCCTTGGGGACAACAGGAAAGGCAAAGCCAATCACGTAAACGCCGCGCTTTAGTAGCTGGTCGGCCATGCGGGTAGCGAGCTTTGCGTCACCGAGCATCACCGGGATGATCGGGTGTTCGCCCGGCTTCAGGTCGAAGCCACGCTCCGTCATCTTCTTCCGAAAGTACGCGGCATTCTCATGCAGCTGCTGTTGCAGGGAATTATCGCGCTCCAGCAGATCAAGCACCGCAATGGAGGCTGCCGCGATCATCGGGGCGATGGAATTGGAAAACAGGTAGGGCCGCGACCGCTGCCGCAGCCAGCCCACGATCTCACGGCGACCGGAGGTGTAGCCGCCGGACGCGCCGCCGAGCGCTTTGCCCAGTGTGCCGGTCAGGATGTCCACGCGTCCCATGACGTCGCGATATTCGTGTGAACCTCGCCCGCGTTTGCCCAAAAAGCCGGTGGCGTGACAGTCATCGACCATCGTCAGCGAATCGTGCTGCTCTGCGAGGTCGCAGATATCGCGGAGCCTGGCGATAGTGCCGTCCATCGAGAAAACGCCGTCGGTGACGACGAGACGCACCGCCGCGTCGCTGGCGTCGTCGAGCTGCGTCTGCAGTTCCTGCATGTCGTTGTTGGCGTAACGGAGACGCCGCGCTTTACACAGGCGAATGCCATCAATGATGCTGGCGTGATTTAGCGCGTCACTTATGACGGCGTCCTCCGGGCCGAGCAACGTCTCGAAGAGGCCGCCGTTGGCATCGAAGCAGGAGGGATAGAGGATCGTATCCTCGGTACCGAGGAACGCGCTGATCCGTGCCTCGAGTTCCTTGTGAATGGTTTGCGTGCCGCAAATGAAACGGACCGAGGCCATGCCATAGCCGAACTGGTCGAGCGCCTGGTGTGCCGCCTCAATGACCGCGGGATGGTTCGCCAACCCTAAATAGTTGTTTGCGCACAGGTTGAGGACGTGGTCGGTCGCGCCGTTATTGCGGACATCGATGGCCGCCTGCTGTGGTCCGGCGAGCTGCCTTTCAGACTTGAAAAGGCCCTCGGCTTTCAGTGCCTCGGTCTGCTCCCCGAGCGATCTGAGAAATGCTGCTGGCACGGTGTTGCTCTCTGCGTTGTATGGACGCAAAGTATATCAGGACGGAACTGGAGAAAGCGCTTGTCAGATGACGCCCTGAGACTGGATCGATGGCTGTGGTTCGCTCGCTTTTACAAGACACGGACTGCGGCGATAGCGGCAGTGCAGGGAGGACATGTGCGGATCAATGGCGAGACCGCAAGAACCGCTACGCGGGTGCGAATCGGCGATCGCATCAAGCTGGTCCGGCACCAGCTGACGTGGGACCTGGCGGTGACGGGCATCCCGTTACGGCGCGGCCCGGCGCAGGAGGCTCAGGGCTGCTACCGGGAGTCCGCCGAGAGCGTTGCGCGTCGCGAGAAGACCGTGGCCGAGCTCAAACGCGACCGCCTGCAGATGCCCATGACTCGCGGCAAACCCGATAAACATACGCGGCGCAAGTTGCGTGACAGAAACCGCGGCGAATGACCTTAATCAGGACGAATTCCAATGCGCGTGGCGCACGCAATACCCTATAATCGCCGCCCCTGAGTACCATTTATGAGCCACTGCAAGAGTGGTTAGTTGGAGTATTCGCATGAGCTTTGTTGACCAGCCCGCCGCGCGGCCCAGCAGCATCCCTTACATCAATGACCGCTACCTTGCCGACGAGCAGGAGCTGGCGCAGGCGCTGGCCAAAGAGGCCGATCCCGGCCCGGCGGCCCGGGAAAAAATCGAGAATACTGCCGCCCAGCTGGTGCGTGCCGTGCGCAAGAACACGAAAAATGACGGCGGCATCGAGGCCTTTCTGCAGCAGTACGATTTATCCTCGGATGAGGGCGTGCTGCTCATGTGTATCGCCGAGGCGTTGCTGCGCATTCCCGATGCCGATACGGCCGATCGTCTTATCGCCGACAAGATTACATCAGCCAAGTGGAAGGACCACCTGGGCGCGAGTCATTCCTTATTCGTCAATGCGTCGACTTGGGGTCTGATGTTGACCGGGCAGATATTGAGCCTGGATGAAATCGGGAGTACGAATCCAACACAGCTCATGGGCAAGCTGGTCAGTCGTGCCGGAGAGCCGCTCGTGCGGACGGCCATGCGCCAGGCAATGAAGATCATGGGTCACCAGTTCGTCATGGGGCGCACGATCAGCGAAGCAATGAAGCGGTCACTAAAAAACGAGAAGCTCCCGTACCGCTACTCGTTCGACATGCTCGGCGAGTCTGCGCTGACCTCAGCCGACGCGCAGCGCTATCTCGATAATTATCATGACGGCATCAAGAGCATTGGCAGCGGCCCGCGAATCGATGCGCCGGACGTTTTCTCGGCACCGGGAATCTCGGTCAAGCTGTCAGCCTTGCACCCCCGCTATGAGTATTCGCACGAAGAGCGCGTGATGGCCGAGCTTGTCCCGGCAGTTCTTGAGCTGGCAAAACACGCGAAGGAGGTCGGTATCGGCCTGACCATCGATTCCGAGGAAGCCAGCCGGCTCGAAATCTGGCTCGATATCTTCGCGCGGGTTTATCGTGACAAGGCGCTCGATGGCTGGGATGGATTCGGACTCGCTGTGCAGACGTACCAGCGGCGCGGTCGTGACGTGATGCGCTTCGTTGAAGAAATCGCAGGGGACGTCGGTCGCCGTGTGCCCGTGCGTCTGGTCAAAGGCGCGTATTGGGACAGCGAGATAAAGTGGGCGCAGGAGCAGGGCATCGCCAGTTACCCGGTGTTCACTCGCAAATCGCACTCGGACGTGTCGTACCTTGCCTGTGCGCGGGTTGCCCTTGCAGCCGGTGACAAGATCTATGCGCAATTCGCCACGCACAACGCCCATACGCTCGCGAGCGTGCTGCATTACGCGGGGAAGCGCCGCGATTACGAGTTTCAGCGACTGCATGGCATGGGTGAGGAACTGTATGCCGAGGTCGTCGATCCCGAGAAACACGATCGGCCCTGCCGCGTGTATGCGCCCGTGGGCAATCATGAAGACCTGTTGCCCTACCTGGTTCGGCGCCTGCTTGAGAATGGTTCAAATACGTCGTTCGTCAACAAGATCAGCGACGAATCGATCGAGGTGAAGGACATCATCGCCGATCCGCTGACCACTGCAGCCGAGCATAACTTTTTGCCACACAATCAGATTCCCAGGCCGGTTGATATTTTTCAGCCCGAGCGCGACAACTCGCACGGCATTAACGTTGCCGATCGAAGTGTGAGTCGCAAGTTGTTGGCAGACCTGGAGGTGGCAAGTGGCAGACCGATTACGGCCAAACCGATTGTTGGCGGAAAAGAGATGTCCGGGGCCGAGGAGCCGTCCGTCAATCCGGCGGACACCGCCGAGGTGGTGGGCCTATGTCACCTCGCGACGGAACAGCACGTGGAGGCTGCCCTTGATCTCGCTGTTAAAGGCCAGGTCGCGTGGGATCGCATGGGGGCGGAACGACGGGCCGCAATCCTGAATCGTGCGGCGGATCTATTTGAGTCTCATCACCCTGAATTGCTGGCACTCTGTGTCCGCGAAGGGGGCAAGACCATCCCGGATTCGATCGCGGAGCTGCGCGAAGCCGTCGATTTCTTCCGTTACTACGCCGCGCAGGCACTCCGACATTTCGGCGATCCGCTGGTTATGCCGGGGCCGACGGGGGAGCACAATACCTACGGCCTGCGTGGTCGTGGCGTATTCGTCTGTATCAGCCCGTGGAATTTCCCCCTGGCGATATTTACCGGTCAGGTAGCAGCGGCGCTCGCAGCCGGCAATTCAGTCCTGGCGAAACCGGCAGGCCCAACGCCGCTGATCGCCTACCGGGCCGTCCAGCTAATGCATGAAGCCGGCGTGCCCGGCGAAGTGCTGCATTTCGTGCCGGGTTCCGGCTCGCTGATAGGCCGTTGTGCCGTTGCCGATCCGCGGGTTGCCGGCGTGGTATTCACCGGCTCAACGGGGGTTGCCCAGACCATAAACCAGACGCTCGCTCACCGGGATGGCGCGATCGGCACGTTGATTGCGGAGACCGGCGGACAGAATGCCATGTTTGTCGATAGCTCGGCACTGCCCGAGCAGGTTGTCCATGACAGCATCTACTCAGCATTCAACAGCGCAGGTCAACGCTGCTCGGCACTGCGCTTGCTGTGTGTGCAGGAGGATATCGAACCGCGCACGCTGAACTTATTGAAGGGCTACATGGACGAACTCGTCATCGGCAACCCGGCGTACCTTGCCACCGATGTCGGGCCGGCAATAGATGCGCCATCAAGGCAGCTGCTGGAACAGCATGTAGAGCGCATGGCCAAAGAGGCGAGGATCGTGCATCGCTGCGCACTGCCGGCAGGCACCGATGCGGGCACGTTTTTTGCGCCGACGCTGGTTGAAATAGACGATATCAGCGTACTGACCGAGGAGGTGTTTGGTCCGGTGCTGCACGTGCTGAAGTTCAAAGGCAGGGAGCTCGACAAGATGGTTGCGGCGGTCAACTCGACCGGTTACGGCCTGACGATGGGCTTGCACAGTCGCATCGATTCGCGTGCGCGCAGTCTGATTGCCGCGTCCGGTGCTGGCAACATTTACATCAACCGCAACATGATCGGGGCGGTGGTCGGCGTGCAGCCGTTCGGTGGGCGTGGTCTTTCCGGCACCGGGCCCAAGGCCGGTGGTCCGCATTACGTGCAGCGCTTCGGCAGCGAGTATACGGTCAGCAATAACATTTCGGCGGTTGGCGGCAACGCGAGCCTGCTGACGCTGAGCTCTGATTGATGGCGGCGGTCAGCATATTCGATATTTTCAAGATCGGCATCGGACCGTCGAGTTCGCATACGGTTGGGCCGATGAAGGCGGCGGCGGCATTTGTCGACGAGTTGCAGGCCGTCGCCGATACGGTCGCAAAGGTCACGGTGACGTTGCACGGGTCGCTGGCCTGGACCGGCAAAGGTCACGGGACCGATGCGGCCATCCTGCTAGGGTTAAGTGGGTTGTTGCCGGCGAGTATCGACCCCGACGCGGTAGGGGGCCTGCTCGCAGAAATTCGCGAGCGGCAGGAAATCAACATTCCGGGGATTGGCGCGCTACCGTTTGATCCGGCTGTCGACCTGCTGTTTGATTTCAAGACGGAGCTGTCTCGCCATACCAACGGCATGCATTTTGTTGCGCGCAATTCCAGTGGCGACCTCTTACACGAGGTAAATTACTACTCCCTCGGCGGCGGTTTCATCGCGCGCAACGACGAGGATGAACCGAGCGCGCAGCAGGGCGAGCCGCCGCGGCCGTTCGTCTCCAGTGAGTCGCTGCTGCTGGCAGCGGCGGCAGATAACCTGAGCATCGCCGAGCTCATCATGCAAAACGAAATGCATTGGCATAGTCGCGATGAGGTAGAGCGTCGCATCGACAGTCTCTGGGCGGCAATGCGCGACTGCATCGAGCGTGGGCTGCGTACCGATGGTGTCCTGCCGGGCAAGATGTCGGTCCTGCGCCGTGCGCCAAAATTGCAGCGCCGGCTGCTGTCTCGCGGCGAGCCTGCGCCGCTTGATGCGATGGAGTGGGTCAATACCTTCGCGATCGCCGTCAACGAGGAAAACGCGGCGGGCGGACGGGTTGTAACGTCACCGACGAACGGCGCTGCCGGCATTATTCCGGCGGTCCTCATGTTTTACGAACGCTTCGTGCCGAATGCAAGCGTTGAGGGCATACGCACTTTCATTCTTACCGCCGGCGCTATCGGCATTCTCTACAAAGTGAATGCTTCGATATCGGGTGCCGAGATGGGTTGCCAGGGCGAAGTCGGGGTCGCGTGTTCGATGGCTGCCGGTGCGCTTGCCGCGGTGCTTGGTGGCTCGAACGACCATATCGAAGAAGCCGCCGAGATCGGCATGGAGCATAACCTGGGACTGACCTGCGATCCGATAGGCGGCCTGGTGCAGATACCGTGCATTGAGCGTAACGCAATGGGAGCCGTGAAAGCGATTAATGCAGCCAAGCTGGCGCTGCACGGTGACGGCACGCACAAAGTGACTTTGGATCAGGTAATTGAAACGATGCGGCAGACCGGCATCGATATGTCGGCGCACTACAAGGAAACATCAAAGGGTGGTCTCGCCGTAAACGTACCGGAGTGTTAGACGCAGCGACTCACCGGTGTTTCTTGGGGTAGTCGTACAGCAGGAGTTCGGTGGGAGGCCGCGCGAACAGATCCCAGTCATCCTGATCAAATGTCACAGAGACCACGCCCGCGGTCGGCAAATTGTTCGTTAGCCCCGGTGACAGGTAGTTGGCGAAGTCTGTCAGTCCCGGGTTATGTCCGACGACCATCAGGCTGTTGAAGCCTGGATCCTGGGCGATAATCACATTCAGTATTGCGTCAACCGAAGCGTGGTACAGCGACTTTTCGCGTTGCAGAAACTCGATCGGGTAGGTGATAGCCGCGGCAATAATTCTTGCCGTAGCCCAGGCGCGAGTGGCAGGGCTGCTAAGAATTAATGAGGGCCGGATACCGTTTTCGCGGACGCGCTGGCCCATAAGGGGCGCATCGCGTTCACCACGTTTATTCAGGGGTCGCTCTCGGTCGCTAAGACCCGGATGATCCCAGCTCGATTTTGCGTGACGAACGATGGTCAGTGTTTTCATGGCGAAACTCTGTGCAGCGCTACATCATTCCCGTCTGCAGGCGTGCTTCCTCGGTCATCATGCCAACATTCCACGGCGGATCAAAGACCAGCTCGACCGTAACGTCCGCAATGGTTGGAATGACTGCGATCTTCTCGCGCGCATCCTGCACGAGCACGTCACCCATGCCGCAGCCGGGAGCGGTTAACGTCATGTCGACGCTGACACTGCGCTGGCCGTTGCCCATCGGCTTGACGTCGCACCGGTAGACCAGTCCAAGATTCACAATATCAACCGGAATTTCAGGGTCGTAGCACGTCTTGAGCTGATCCCAGATGACGGCCTCGATATCGGCGTCCGACGCATTCTCCGGAACCTTCGGCGGTGGCACCGGGTCTTTGCCGAGCGCATCGGCATCCATGCCGGAGACGCGAAACAGGTTGCCCTCGACATAGACGGTAAAACTGCCGCCCAGCGCCTGCGTAATGAAACCGCTGGTTCCCTCCCGCAGTTTTACCTGTTCGCCGGCGGGAATGATGATTGCCGAGACGTCACGCGACAATGAAAAAGGCTCGTTGGTATGGCCAAACATCGTCCGAATTACTCCTTGATAGCCGTGGTGTTCATGCAAACATCGTCTGTGCTTTCAGCAGCGCTGCCACCAGCCGGTCGATATCTTCAGCCGTGTTGTAAAGCGCTACCGAGGCGCGCGCGGTGCCGGCAATGCCGAAGCGTGTCATCACCGGCATGGTGCAGTGGTGGCCGGTGCGAATTGCTATGCCCTGATGATCGAGAATGGTGCCGAGATCGTGTGCGTGAATATCGTCCAGCAAGAACGACTGCACGCAGGCTTTGCTCGCCGCCGTGCCGATGAGACGCATCCCTTCGATTGCGCCGAGTTCGGCGACCATGTAATCGTGCAAACCCTGCTCGTACGCGGCGATCTGCTGCATGCCGATCGCCTGCAAGTAATCGATGGCCGCACCGAGGCCAATCACGCCGGCGATATTCGGCGTGCCGGCTTCAAACTTGTAGGGCAGCTCGTTGTACACCGTCGATGCAAAGCTGACTTCGAGAATCATATCGCCGCCGCCCTGGTAGGGTGGCATGGCATCGAGCAAAGATTCACGGCCGTAGAGTACACCGGTACCGGTTGGCCCGAACATCTTGTGGCCGGAGAACGCGTAGAAGTCGCAGTCCAGATCCTGGACATCGACGGACAGGTGCGGCACGCCCTGGGCACCGTCAACCAGCACCGGTACACCACGCGCTTTGGCCTCGGCAATGATTTGCTTCACCGGGTTTACGGTGCCGAGCGCATTGGATACATGATTGATCGCCAGTATGAAGACGCCCTGGTCGAGCATGCGGGTCAGCGCATCCCGATCAACCTGGCCGCGATCGTCGATCGGTGCCACGAGCAGCTCCGCGCCGGTTTGTTCGCAGACGAGTTGCCACGGCACGATGTTGGCGTGGTGTTCGAGATGCGTAATCAGGATCTTGTCGCCCGCCTTTACGCTTGGCCGGCAAAAACTTTGCGCAACGAGGTTGATCGACTCCGTCGTGCCGCTGGTCAGCACAATCTCGCTGCGACTTCTCGCATTGATGAAGTCCCTGATCTTGTCGCGAGCGCCTTCGTAAGCGTCAGTGGCACGATGACTGAGTGTGTGCACGCCGCGATGGACGTTGGCGTGATCGTGCCGCTGGTACTCGGCAACGGTATCGATGACGCTCCGGGGTTGCTGGCCCGATGATGCGCTATCGAGATAGACCAGCGGATGCCCGTTGATGTCTTGGGAAAGGGCCGGAAAATCGTCGCGCCAATTGGGCGCGGTATCCGCCAGTTGCGTTTGCGGCTGCGTCATTTTGGCATGTCCGGAATGAAGTCTGCGGCGATAAGTTCAGCGAGCCGTTTTTCCACGCAGGCGGAGACTGTCGCGCGTGCGGCGTCCACCGGGGCACGGGCGACGATATCAGCGGCAAACGCGAAGGTAAGCATCTGTTGCGCATGTTCCTCGTCGATGCCGCGCGTGCGCAGGTAGAAAATCGAGGACTCGTCCAACTGCCCTACGGTCGTGCCGTGGCTGCACTTTACGTCTTCGGCATAGATCTCGAGCTCCGGCTTGGCATCGATCTCGGCTTTTTCGGATAGCAGCAGGTTGTGGTTAGCCTGGCTGGCGTCAGTGCCATCGGCACCTTCGTGCACGACCGCCTTGCCGTTCCAGACGCAGCGGCAGCGGCCATTGAGAATGCCACGGTATTCCTGCGTTGAGGTTGCCGGCCCGACACGGTGGTCGACGCGCGTGTGGTTATCAATGTGCTGTCCCTCGCCGGCAAGGTAGAGACCGTCGAAGGCAACGTCCGCGCCCGGCTGGCTCAGGTCGATCACAACATCATTACGAATCAGGCCGCCGCCCAGGTCGTAACTCGCCATGCGCAGCTGACTGTCGCGGCCCATCGTCACGGCCAAGCGACCGGTCTGGACGTGCCCGGGCGCGCGATTTTGCAGGCGCACGTAATTGACCGATGCGGTATCGCCAACGAGGAGGGTGACGGCGGAATTGGCATACAGCTCTGCTTCGCCCTGCGAGGCCTGGTACTCGACGATTTCGCCAGCGGCACCTGCAGCAAGCTCAATCTCGACATACGCCTGCGAAACCGATGCATCCGCAGCGCCGTCGATGACCAACACGCCGACCGGCTTTGCCGGCTTGCCGTTGATCCGGATACGCAGACCGTCTTGCAGCAGCGCAGCATTCAGCTCGGCGAGGGCGCTATCGGTGGCAGGGGGACCGTCGATGCGTTCCGCCACCACATCATCAGTTTGTGTCAGCCGCTGCAGCGTGCCGTTAGCAACGACGAACCAGTGCGCATCGATGCTGCTCGTGATGCGTTGAATTTCTGCATCGAGATCGAGCAACGCGGCGGCACTGCCGGCGGCAAGCCAGCGTGTCGATATGTCACGAGCTGACTTTAAGTCGGTGTACTTCCAGTCCTCGTCGCGCGGGGTCGGCAGACGCCCGACGATGTCCTTAAGTTTCTCCGTAGAGAGACGATTCATGCCGGTACCGCCTCGCGCAGCCAGTCATAGCCCTTGTCCTCGAGCTCCAGTGCCAGGGATTTGTCGCCGGATTTGACGATGCGACCGCCGGACAGCACGTGCACGTAGTCGGGTTGCACGTAATCGAGCAGGCGCTGGTAGTGCGTGACGAGGATGATCGCGCGCTCCGGACTGCGCAGCGCATTTACACCGTCGGCGACAGCCTTGAGTGCGTCTATATCAAGGCCGGAATCGGTTTCATCGAGTATCGCAAGTTGCGGTTCAAGCATCGCCATCTGCAGGATTTCGTTGCGCTTCTTCTCGCCGCCCGAGAAGCCTTCGTTAACTCCGCGGTTAAGGAACTTCGGGTCCATGCCCAGCACCGCCATCTTCTCGCGGGCAATTTTCAAAAACTCGAACGCATCGACCTCGTCCAGACCCTGGTGCTTGCGCTTGGCGTTGACGGCCGCTTTCAGCAGATATGCGTTGTTCACGCCCGGAATCTCGACCGGGTATTGAAAGCCTAAGAAAATGCCTTCGTGCGCGCGCTCCTCGGGTGCGAGTTCCAGCAGGTCTTTGCCGTTGTAGAGAACGCTGCCGCCGGTGACGACGTAGTCCTCATGCCCCGCGATGACCTGCGCCAGCGTACTTTTGCCCGAGCCGTTCGGGCCCATGATCGCGTGCACCTCGCCGGCTTTAATTGACAACGACAAGCCGCGCAGGATGTCGCTGTCGCCGATGCGGGTTTCCAGGTTCTTGATTTCAAGCATTGTTTGTTCCTGAGTCATTACGTTATCCCACCGCGCCTTCAAGGCTGACGTTCAGGAGCGCCTGAGCTTCAACCGCGAATTCCATGGGGAGTTCCTTGAAAACTTCTTTGCAGAAGCCGTTGACGATCATGTTGACGGCATCTTCCTCGGAAATGCCGCGCTGCCGGCAGTAGAAGAGCTGATCGGCCGAGATCTTCGACGTGGTTGCTTCGTGCTCGACTTTGGCCGTCGGGTTCTGGATTTCCATGTACGGAAAGGTATGTGCGCCGCACTGCTTGCCAATCAACAGCGAGTCGCACTGCGTGTGATTGCGCGCCCCATGGGCCTGCGGCATAACCCGCACGAGCCCGCGATACGCGTTCTCGGCGTGCCCGGCTGAGATGCCTTTGGACACAATCGTGCTGCGGGTATTCCGGCCGATGTGAATCATTTTGGTGCCGGTATCCGCCTGCTGGTAATTGTTGGCGACCGCCACCGAGTAGAACTCGCCGACCGAATTCTCGCCGCGCAGCAGGCAGCTGGGGTACTTCCAGGTAATCGCGGAACCAGTCTCAACCTGCGTCCAGGAGATCTTCGAGTTGGCGCCACGACAGTCGCCGCGCTTGGTCACGAAGTTATAGATGCCGCCGACGCCGTTCTCGTCACCCGGGTACCAGTTCTGCACGGTCGAGTACTTGATCTCGGCGTCTTTCAACGCGACCAGTTCGACGACGGCCGCGTGCAGCTGATTCTCGTCACGCATCGGCGCGGTGCAGCCTTCGAGGTAACTGACATGGCTGCCTTCGTCGGCGATGATCAGCGTGCGCTCGAACTGGCCCGTGTTGGCCGCGTTGATGCGAAAGTAAGTCGACAGCTCCATCGGGCAGCGCACGCCCTTCGGGATATAAACAAACGAGCCGTCGCTGAATACCGCCGAATTGAGTGCAGCATAGAAATTGTCACGTCGCGGCACGACGCTGCCGAGATACTTTTTAACGAGTTCCGGGTGCTTCAGCACTGCCTCTGAAAACGAGCAGAAAATGACCCCGGCCTCGGAGAGTTTCTCCTTGAAGGTCGTGGTGACCGAGACGCTGTCAAACACGGCGTCGACGGCGACGCCCGCAAGGCGCGCGCGCTCGTGCAATGGAATACCGAGCTTGTCATAGGTTTCCAGCAGCTTCGGATCGACCTCATCCAGGCTTTGTGGACGGTCTGCGTCGGACTTTGGCGCGGAGTAGTAAGAGATCGAGTTGAAGTCGATCTTCGGGTAGTGCAGGTGTGCCCACTCCGGCTCCTGCATGTCGAGCCATTGTCGATAGGCCTGCAACCGCCACTCGAGCATGAAAGCGGGTTCCTGCTTGCGGGCAGATATTGCGCGTACGACATTCTCATCCAGCCCCGGCGGGAGGCTGTCGCTCGCAATATCGGTGACAAAGCCGTGCTCGTAGCGGCGATTGACCAGGTCTTCAATATGTTCGGAATCTGTAGCCATCTTGTTAGTTCTTTATTTCCACGTTGACCGGTAACCCGGAGAAACGAAACTGTGGCACCGTAGTGCTGGTGCGCAGCAGATCCTCTAATGTGACATCGTCGAGCGCCCGGCGGATCGCAACGTTGATCCGTTGCCACGAGTTGCCGACGCTGCACACGTCTTCATGCGCACACAGGCTGTCGCTGCCACTGCACTCGGTGATCGAGACCGGGCCTTCCAGCGCGTCGATGATGTCGGCCGCGCTAATGTCC
>JBATID010000385.1:0-10454 GCA_049667545.1 Woeseiaceae bacterium | reverse complement strand
AACCTCGCGACAGATCTCGAAGCCATCCTTGCCCGGCAGCATGACATCCAACAGCAACAGGTCCGGGTCTTCGCGATTGAGGAGTCGAAAACCGCCTTCCGCTTCGTACGCGCATACAAGGTTGATGCCAAAGCGCTTGAAATACGCCTGCAGCAAGTCCGAGTGCTTCTTGTCGTCGTCGATTATTAGTACTTTTGACATTTGGCCATCATACCTCTAGTGAGCAGCTCGCAGTGAGCGCCGAGCGGGCTGTGAAACATCTTGATACACTCGAAAACGACATTAAACAAACCCCGGTTCAGCGGTTTTTTTTATGGCGAATCAATAGCGTCCAGTGCGGCAATCACCTGTTCCCTGACTCGCTCGGCGATGGGCGCCGCGAGGTAACGCCGCAAGGTAGTCTCATCGGCGGTTCTAGAGAAACCAAACCGGAACAGGTCAACAACCGTTACCCTGCTGTCGCCGCTTTCGATCAAAGTGACAGTGTCGTTCGCCGCAATCACGCCTGGATTCAGCACCCGAAAATAGACGCCCGGGCGTTCTGCCTTGCGAAACGCCATGCCAAAACCGGTATCACCCATGCGCGCCGCAAGCGTATTACAAGGAATTCGAGCTGATGTCGCTTCGAGCACCACGTCGCCGATCAGCAGCCGATCACCGATTGAAAGGTTGGAAGGCAAGCCGCTGATGGTGAGGTTCTCTCCAAACAGGCCCGGAAAAAAATCTCGGTCCATGTGCGCGGCCCACCACTCATAGTCCTCGGCGTTGTAGACATAAATCGCCTGATCCGGCCCACCATGAAATTTCATATCAACAATGGCATCACCGTCCAGACCGGTTTCAGTGACAGCCACCGGACCCAATACCGGGCGCTTGAATATCCCGGATTCATACACGCCGTCGCCATGGTGCACCGGCGCCGATTCGCCAATATTGACGCTACTTACCTGAATCGCTTCCCGCATCGTCTGAGCTTCCTCTGTTGGCCGCTGTCTCTGCCAGCCCGGCGGCTTGAGCGGGCAATTATACGCATGGGCCACCACCGACCGCGTGTCACCACGACCATTGAAAAAATGCGTTACATTTAATATACATTAACTATATAATGTAACGTATGGCGAAAACCAAGATCTCAACGCTGAACCTGCGGATCGAGCCCGGCATCAAGGAAGCCGTGCGGGAAGCGGCAGCCCGCGAGCATCGCAGCGTGGCAAACATGGTTGAAGTGCTGATTCGTCGCCACTGCGACCAGGCAGGCATCTCGATTCCGGAACAAAACGAACTCTTTACGGAGAATTACAATGGATGAACGCATGTTGAAGGCGATGGTTGCCGCTGGGGCTGTCAAGAACATCAAGATCATTGCGAATGGAGCCCGCTTTCACATCGAGGTGAAAACACCCAACGGCCAGGCGACTGCCGAAACGCGCAAAGGCAAAGTGCGCACCTGGGTTACCCTGGATGCCGCGGCCCGCTGGGTACGCGCATTGGGCGTCGGCGGCGCGCACATCAACCTGACGCACTGGCAACCCGGCCAGCGCGAGTTGTCAATCTAGATGCCCGCGAATTCACCGGTCGCGATTGATACAATCGCCACCTCTGCAGCCGCCTTAAAGTCGCAATCCATGGTCAAAAACACTGCCTTCGCAGCACTGACGCTCGCCCTGCTAACTGGCTGCGGAGCCGTCGCATCGCTACCCGATACTGCCAGCGATACGGACAACGCTGCCGCTGCAAACCGAATCGCCCAATCGAGCATCATTGCAGACACGCATATAGATGTGCCCTATCGGCTCGAAGAAAATGCGGCTGACATCAGCGCGGCAACGAAGGATGGCGACTTCGACTACCCACGCGCCGTGAGGGGTGGCCTGAATGTAGCCTTCATGTCGATCTACACACCAGCCGAGCTTGAGGCTGACGGTGGGTCGTACGAGGTTGCCGAATCACTGATCGACAAGGTTGAGGATCTGGTCGCCCAGTCGCCGGACAAATTCGCGATCGCTCGCAGCGTTGAGGACGTGCGCGAGCAGTTCAAAGCCGGACTGATTTCGCTGCCGCTGGGTATGGAAAACGGCTCGCCGATCGAAGGCGACCTTAAGAATATTCAGCATTTTTACGATCGCGGGATCCGTTACATCACGCTGACTCACAGTTTATCGAACCACATCTCGGACTCGTCGTATGACGATCATCGCCAGTGGGATGGCCTGAGCGAGTTTGGATTTGATGTCGTTCGCGAAATGAACCGTCTCGGCATGATGATCGACGTCAGCCACGTATCAGACGCGGCGTTTTGGCAGATCATGGTGACCAGCAAGGTACCGGTGATCGCATCGCACTCATCGTCGCGACATTTCACGCCTGGGTTTGAGCGCAACATGAACGACGAAATGATCGTGGCACTGGCAAAACGTGGCGGTGTCATTCAGATTAATTTTGGCTCATCGTTTATTTCCCAGGCAACGCGTGATTACAGCAACGCGCGCGCGGCGGCGCGCAAGCAATACCTGGCTCGGCACCCCGATCTGCGGGAAGAAGATATATACCGCTCGTTCGCAGAATCGTACGCCGCGGAGCACGGGCCGTTTCCGTTTGCGACACTTGATGAAGTTCTCGATCATTTCGATCATGTTGTAAGCCTGGTCGGCATCGACCACGTCGGTATTGGCTCGGACTATGATGGGGTTGGCGACTCGCTGCCGATCGGCCTGAAAGATGTCGCGAGCTACCCGAACCTGGTGCAGGGACTGCTGGAGCGCGGCTACGACGAAGCCGACATCGTCAAAATTCTGGGCGAGAACCTGCTGCGCGTTTGGCAGGCAGTGGAAGACCACGCCAGTTAGTGACTGCGCCTCGGGAACCCTAGAGCGGCCACACCCACAGGATCATCGGAACCGAGACCACGACGATCAGGATCTCCAGTGGCAGGCCCATGCGCCAATAGTCGCCGAAGTGGTAGCCTCCAGGCCCCATGATCAGGGTGTTGTTCTTGTGCCCTATCGGGGTGAGAAAAGCGCAGGAAGCGGCCACGGCGACTCCCATCAGAAAAGGATCGGCGTTAACACCAAGTCGCGCCGCAATTTCGATGGCGATGGGCGCTGCGATCACCGCGGTCGCCGTGTTGTTCATCACATCCGACAACGACATCGTCACAATTATCAACAGTGTCAAAACCACGACCGGTGAGAAGCCTGCCGACACATCGACGATGCCCCCGGCGATCAGCTCTGTCCCGCCCGTGGATTGCAGCGCACCGCCGAGCGGAATCATCGATCCCAGCAACACGATCACTGGCCACTCGATCGATGTATAGACATCGCGAATTGGTACGATATTCAGGAACACGAACAACGCGGTAGCGCACCCCAGTGCAATCGGCAGGTAAACCAGTCCAACGCTGGCCAGCAAGATCGCAACGCCAAAAATACTCACCGCCAGCCACGCTTTATCCCTCTGGATGACGCGCTGTCCGCGATCGGCGAGTGGCAACACGCCAAGCCGCCCGACGACGTCGCCCAGCCGGTCTTCTCCTCCCAGCAACAACAGCACATCGCCAGCCTGCAGTTCGAGCTTGCGGACGTTATCTTGAAAGCGTTTACCCTGGCGAGAGACACCGACCAACACAACGCGATAGCGATACAGCATCCGCACCGACATGGCGGACCTGCCAACGAGTCGCGATGATTCTTGCACCACAACCTCACTCAGTATCAGGTCGTCATCACGAAGCTGGCCAGTACCCTTGCCGACGTACTCGAGGCGCAATGTGCCGAGCGCCTCTTCGAGACTGTCCGGACTGGCCTCCAGCACCAGGATATCGCCGGCCTTGATCTCAGCAACCCGCGCCAGCCCGGGCAACCGCCGGCCGCGGCGAATCAGCCCGAGAATATCCACGCCACTTTTCGTGGCCTGTTGATCGAGATCCCGCACCTGCTTGCCGATGACCGGCGAACCCTCGGCGACGCGCACCTCGGCGATATAGTCAGCCAGGTCGAACAGCTCCTTGCCGGCATCGCTGGAATGCCGGCCGCGTGGCAACAGCCGCCAGCCAATCAGCGCAACGTACGCGACGCCGACCGCCGCGCACGCAAGACCGACCGGAGCGAAGTCGAACATCCGGTAGGGCTCGCCGAGTGCGTCGCCACGAAACTCGGCGATAACGATGTTTGGCGGCGTGCCGATCAAAGTGATCATGCCGCCCAGTATCGAGGCAAAGGACAGCGGCATCAGTGACAGCGCAGGGCTGCGCCCCGCTTTTTTCGCCGCCTGCATGTCAACCGGCATCAGCAGCGCGAGCGCGGCAACGTTGTTCATCAGCGCTGACAGGCCCGCCGCAAAACCTGACATTATTGTGATGTGCGTCGACAACTTGCGTGACGCGTCAATGAGATGGCGGGCGATAATTTCTATGGCGCCGGAATTCGACAAACCGCGGCTGACAATCAATACGAGGGCGATGATTACTGTGGCCGGATGTCCGAAACCTGAAAACGCCTTGTCAGCCGGCACGAGCCCGGTGAGGAGCGCGATCAGCAGGGCCACGAATGCAACAAGGTCGTAGCGCCAGCGGCCCCAGACAAGAAAAACAAAGACGAAAAACAGCAGTGCGAATAAAGTGATCTGATCCGGGGTCACGCGCTACCTCGTGGCAGAATAAACCAGGGGCTGGCGTCGGAGTATACTCCGGCTGTCCTTGAAGGTCCGCGTATGCCCTATCTGGCTTGTTCATGGTAATTCTCATCGGCCTGATCGCCGTCCTGGCGCTGGTGTTCGGCCCGGGTCTGTGGGTGCGACAAGTGCTGGCGCGCTATAGCGAACCCGCGGAGCGTTACGAGGCAACGGGCGCCGAGATTGCACGTCGCTTGCTCGATCAGAACGGGCTGACCGGAGTCAAGGTAGAGCCGACCGAGGCTGGCGACCACTACGACCCGATTGACAAAGCCGTTCGCCTGACCCCCGACAAATTTGGTGGCCGGTCCCTGACTGCCATTACCGTGGCCGCCCATGAAGTGGGACACGCGGTACAGGATTACCGCCAGTTTGCCCCGCTCTACTGGCGTACCCGCCTGGTCAAGGCGACCCGCGGCATCGAACGCCTCGGCGCTGGTGTCCTGATGATCTCCCCATTTCTGGGCCTGGTCACCCGCGTACCGGCGATCGGGCTGCTCACCTTCGCCGCCGGACTGCTGACGCTCGGCGTCTCCGCCATCGTTCATCTTGTCACCCTGCCGACCGAATTTGATGCCAGTTTCGGCCGCGCGCTGCCGATGCTCGACGAACACCACATCCTTAAAAAAGTGGACCGGCCGCACGCCCGCCGCCTGCTGACGGCGGCGGCACTGACCTACGTATCGGCGTCGCTGATGAGCCTCCTGAATATTGCCCGCTGGATGGCCATTTTGCGGCGGTAGTCAAAATTAAGTGCCCGAACAGCGGCCACAACCGTAGATCCGCATGGATTTCACTGGTTTAGAGGCGGCAGCGCTGCTATTATCCGCGCCCGAAAGGCCGTCCTGACCGTGTATCAGCGCCGCACCAGCTGCCCGGACAATACGTTAAGGACTGGCAAGGAATAAGTGCACCCACCTCGCATGAAATACGGGTTCTCGCTTTTACAAGGCTATGAGAACCGCTTGTCGTATTGCGGCGAAACGAGTGGGTGGCAGGAAACAACCAACAGAGCTGAAATAGAGAAATGAAAGACCTTAGCCTATACCGCAACATCGGCATTTTCGCGCACGTCGACGCCGGCAAGACGACAACGACAGAGCGCATCCTGAAGCTGACGGGCAAGATCCACCGTACCGGCGAAGTGCACGACGGGGAAGCTACCACCGACTTCATGGAGCAGGAACAGGAGCGCGGCATTACCATTCAGTCCGCCGCGACCAGCTGTGTCTGGGCCGGCCACAACCTGAATATCATTGACACACCGGGACACGTCGATTTCACGATCGAGGTGTATCGCTCACTGAAAGTTCTCGATGGCGGCATCGGTGTATTTTGCGGCTCGGGCGGCGTTGAACCACAGTCCGAGACGAACTGGCGATACGCGAACGAGTCCGAGGTTGCGCGCGTTATTTTCGTGAACAAGCTGGATCGTATCGGCGCCGATTTCTACAGTGTCGTCAAGCAGGTCGAGAAAGTGCTGGGCGCTCACCCGCTGGTCATGGTGCTGCCGGTTGGCGTAGAAGATAACTTTACCGGCCTTGTCGACCTGCTGACGCGCAAGGCGTGGATCTGGCGCGATTCGACCGATCCTGAGTCGTATGAAATTACTGACGTGCCCGAGGACATGCGGGACGCTGTCGAGGAATGGCGCGAGAAACTGGTGGAGACGGCTCTCGAGCAGGATGACGACTTGCTCGAGCAGTATCTTGAGGGTAACGAGCCGTCGATTGACGATCTCAAGCGCTGCGTTCGCAAGGGCACTATTGCGCTGGAATTCTTCCCGACTTACTGCGGTTCTGCATTTAAAAACAAAGGCATACAGAATGTTCTTAATGCAGTAGTTGACTATCTGCCCAATCCGACGCAGGTCAAGCCGCAACCGGAAATGGACCTCGAAGGCCAACCAACCGGCAAGTTCGCCGAAATTGATCCGTTGAAGCCGCTGCGCGCCCTCGCTTTCAAGATCATGGATGATCGCTACGGCGCTTTGACGTTCACTCGCATCTACTCCGGGACCTTGAAGAAAGGCGACAACGTGCTGAATACCTTTACGGGCAAAACCGAGCGTATTGGCCGTATTGTTGAGATGCACGCGGACTCACGTGCAGAACTGGATATGGCGCAGGCAGGCGATATCGTGGCCCTCCTCGGCATGAAGAACACGCGCACCGGGCATACCCTGGCCGACGTCAATAATCCCGCGACGCTCGAGCCGATGGTATTTCCGGAACCCGTCATCTCCATCGCCATCACGCCGAAGGACAAGGCTGGCACCGAGAAGATGGGCGTTGCGCTCAACAAGATGGTGCAGGAGGACCCGTCCTTCCAGGTTGCGACGGATGAAGATTCCGGTGAGACGCTCATTAAGGGAATGGGTGAGCTGCATCTTGACATCAAGGTCGACATCCTGCGTCGCACGCACAAGGTCGACGTTGAGATGGGCAAGCCGCAGGTGGCGTACAGGGAGACCATCACGCAGGCCATTTCTGATTCCTACACGCATAAGAAGCAGTCAGGTGGCTCCGGCCAGTACGGCAGGATCGATTACGCAATCGAGCCCGCCGAAAAGAACAGCGGCTATCAATTCGAATCCAAAGTCACCGGCGGTAACGTCCCGCGCGAGTACTGGAGTGCCATCGAGAAAGCGTTTGCGAGCTGCATGGTCGAAGGCACGCTCGCTGGCTATCCTTTGCTCGATGTCAAATTCACCCTGCTCGATGGCGCCTTTCACGCAGTTGACTCATCGGCGCTCGCCTTCGAGATTGCCACCAAGGCGGCCTATCGACAGTCGGTCCCCAAGGCGTCACCTCAGTTACTTGAGCCCATCATGAAAGTCGATGTATTCACGCCGGACGATCACGTCGGCGATGTTATCGGTGATCTCAACCGCCGTCGCGGCATGATCAAGTCTCAGGATGCTGGCGTAACCGGTGTACGCGTCAAATCCGATGCGCCGCTTGCCGAGATGTTCGGCTACATTGGGCATCTGCGTACTATGACCTCGGGTCGCGGGCAGTTTTCGATGGAGTTCTCGCACTATGCGCCGTGTCCGACAAACGTGGCCGAAGAAGTCATACGGGAAACCCAGGAACGTAAAGCAAAGAAATAGTGCTGGCGGAGATCGCGCAGCCAAAAACGGGCTCCAGGTGAGCCCGTTTTTTATGGGGTAACGGGCACCCGGCGACTGGACCGCGCCGCATCAATGCTGAAGACAAGCACTGCAAGCCAGATGAGGCCAAAGCAGACGAGATGCGCCGGCGTCAGCTGCTCGCCGTAATAAATACCGGTACAGAACTGCAGAGTTGGCGCTAGAAACTGCATGAACCCGATCATGGTCAGCGGCAGGCGCCGCGCCGCCAACGCGAAGCACAATAGCGGCAGCGCAGTTATCGGACCTGCCATGATCAGCCAGACTTGCAGCGACGCGTCTCCTGACGCGAAAGCCGGTGCAGCGCTCGCGTACAGCCACCCAAGCCAGGTCAGCGCAAACGGCAGCAGCAGGAGCGTTTCGACGAACAAGCCGGGCATCGCCCCGATCACGACTTTCTTGCGGATCACCGCGTAACCCGTGAAGCTGATTGCCAGGAACAGCCCTACCCACGGCACCTGGCCACCGCTGATAGCGAGAACCAGCACGCCGATTGTCGCCAGGACGACCGCCAGCGACTGGAGATGCCGCAACCGTTCATGGAAAAATACGACGCCCACCAGCATGTTGGTCAGCGGATTGATGTAATAGCCCAGACTCGTCTCGAAGATGCGCTCATCCTGGATTGCCCAGATGTACGCGAACCAGTTCAACGCGATCAACAGCGCGGACAGCGACAACCAGCCCATCATCCGCCGATGCCGCAGTGCCTGGCTCACCTCCGGCCACTGGCGTCGAACCGTGAGGATGATGGCGCCAAATGGAACGGCCCATATGACGCGATGCGTCAATACCTCGAGAGGATCTACGGCGCCGATGATTTTGAAGTAGACCGGGAGAACGCCCCAGATCGCGTACGCGACCAGCCCGGCCATAACACCGTCACGGATGTCGGTCGTCGTGTGATTCAAGAGGACGCGCATCGACCGATGTTCCTTGCGGCTGTTAAACGGGGCCCGCCCCGCGGCAGCGTATTCTGACGGTTTTTGATCCGCAAAACAGCGTCTTATTCGGTTTTGTCCCGCCCCGTCGTGGCGGCATTTTTGTGACCTGACTCGCTGAAATATCGCGGTTATGACGCCAAACTGTCACCTGGTCCAAGGAGCATCACTCGATTTGGCCATTTTGACGAAGCACGGACTGCCATGTACCCAGCACACTTCGGCTTAAGCCGGAACCCGTTCCTTGTAAGGCCAACAGGCAGTGATGTCTTCATTGGTCCGCAGACAGCCGACCTGGTCCGGTCAATCAAGGCGGTTCTCGCACGGCAAGACGCTGCCGTAACCGTTGCGGGCGCGGCCGGTACCGGCAAGACGACGCTCGTCAACTTTGCGCTCAATGCTATCGCTGCCAGGAAGAAAGTCGTCAGAGTCGGCCGTACCCCGATGGCGACAGAAGACGTCCTCGAGTCGCTCCTGATTGTGCTTGGCGTCACGAACCGACCGGTAGAACGGGAACACCGCTTCATGATCTTGCGCAACGCGCTGCTACAGTACGAGACGGCTGGCATTCCGGTTTTTATCGTCGTTGAGGACGTGCATGCCAGCGGGTCAGCCATGCTCGCCGAACTGTCGGCGTTGACCGCCGCAGATGCCGGACAATCCGCCGGCGCGCGACTTGTGCTCATGGGTGATGACACAATGCAGCCCATCCTCGATAAACCAGCGCTCGACGAACTGTGCCAACGACTTGTTCACCGGCACACGATCAATGCACTGAGCGATATGGAGACGCGGGGTTATCTACTGCATTGCTTCCGCGCCGCAGGTGGTGACTTTCGGAAAGTATTTGAGTCCGGCTCCGGCACGCTGCTGCACAAACTCTGCGACGGCAATCCTCGCGCAATCAATAAACTCGTCGATGCCGTGCTCAATACGGCGGCCCGGGACAATCCCGGGATTATCGGCCCCCGCTATATTGCTGAAATCGCCGCGCATGACTATGACCCGCAGGCCCATGATTTCAAATTCACAATTACCGCAGCGGACGACAAGGTGTTCAATGCAATGCAGCTCCCTGCTGCACCTGCCGCAGAAAACGGTCAGCTGCAAAAAATTGCTGACGATATTGCCAAGGCTGAATCGCTCGATGATCTCGACGATGCGATGGCTGAAACCCTGTTCGGCTCAGACTTCGCGCTGGTCGCAGCCCAGGTGACGAGAGACGCCAGCGCGATGGAAGCAGCGAACCAGGACGCGGAGAATGCCTCGGTCGACGCGCAATCGCGGCAACCCTCGCAGGGTTAACCCGCAAACAGCTCAGCCAAAAAGTCCTGCATCGCCTTCCACGAGCGTCGCTCCGCCGCTGCGTCATAGACCGTACCAAGGGCCCTGTCATTTGCATCGGGATTGGTGAACGCATGCATCGTGTTGCCATAGGCATGCAGCTGCCAGTCTGCCTGCCGCTCGCTCAACTCCCTGGTCAGTTCCAGCACGGCCTCCGGCGGCGCCATCGGATCGTCCCAGCCGTGTAACACGAGGATCTTGGCACTGATCGAGCGATCAGTGGTGTTGCCCGGCGCACCCAGGAGTCCATGGAAACTGACGACACCGGCGAGCGCTGCCCCGGTTCGCGCAATATCAAGGACACACAGGCCGCCGAAGCAAAATCCAACGGCGGCAATCTGCGCGGC
>JBATID010000384.1:0-6266 GCA_049667545.1 Woeseiaceae bacterium | reverse complement strand
GTCTGATTTGCTTCCTATGGACAGCGCGGTGGCGGTTCAAACCGAGGCGGTTGAACCGCCCAAGCCGTACACGATTGCGACGGCCCGGGATGCGGGTTGGACGTGGCGGATCCCGTTGCAAAATCGCGTCGGAAATGGGTATGTGTTTTCCAGTAAGTTTACCGACCAGTCCAGCGCAACAGATTTGTTATTGAATAATGTAGACGCCGGACTGATTACCGAACCTCGCAATTTGTCATTTCTGACAGGACGGCGGGAGTCCTTTTGGAAAGGTAATTGCCTGGCTCTGGGATTGTCTTCCGGTTTCCTGGAGCCGCTGGAGTCGACGTCCATACATCTTATACAGGAGGGACTGGTTCGACTCGTTGCCCTAATGCCTGACATGTCGTTTAATCCGGCCAATGCAATCGAGTACAACCGTGTTATGGGCCTGACCTATGATCGTATTCGAGATTTCATCTTGATGCATTATGTTGCGACCCAGAGAGATGACACAGAATTTTGGCGCTACGTCAAGAACCTGGAAATTCCCGAAACTTTACAACACCGAATGACACTGCTGAACAAAGCCGGTCACTATGTTCCCTACGAGTACGATCTGTTCAAGCTCGATAGCTGGCTAGCGGTAATGGAGGGACAGGGTCTTGGCCCGGAGGTATACAACCAGGTTGCGGACGAAATAGACGCTCAAAAATTGGCGCAGACGATGACGCAAATCAGACATGCTATAACTGAAATCACCAAGAAAATGCCGAGCCATAAGCAATATATTGAGCAAGTTATTGGTCAGTCGATTTCTTAATTCGCCTTCTTAATTCGCCTATCGGGAATATTCCAAAATTATTTTAAATGGTCTATAAACCAGCAAAAAACGGCCTCGTCATAGCGTTGATTTGCGGCGTTTCAGTATTGATTGCGAGCTGTGATCAAACGCCCGAGAGTTCTGACAATGCCAAAACAAGCACTCGTGGCACACATGCTGTTTTGGGCGGTGTTCAAACTCCTTTATTCGAATTCAATGATGGTCTATTGCCTGAGGGTGTTTCTGCAATGGGCAGCGACATCCAACTTGTGTCTCAAGGCGATGGCAGTGCCTTGCGTGTGCAATTCGACGCGAAAAACAATTACACCGTTTCGGTGAACTTTGCCCCGGAAACGATTTGGGATTGGTCGGGTAAAGAGAATTTTGGCATTGCGTTCGATATTAGCAATCCCGGTGCACATTCAACGCAACTCCACTTCAATATAAGCACAGCTGACGGCAGAGGCCTCACGAGAGCGATGGTTGTTCCGGTCGGCGCGACGCGAACATATTATGCGGAGCTAAAAAGCTCTCTAATGGCATTGGACTCGGGATTACGGGGTGATCCCCCAACAATTCAGGGAGGCGCGGAATGGTTTGTCTGGATGTGGGGCGACAAGAATCTTAATTATTCAAATGTGACCAACTTTGGTTTCTACTCGAGGGGCCTTAAGCACAACCGTGAAATTATAATTGATAATGTCCGCCTAGTGGAAAACCCGCCTTTGGACACGGAATTTCTCACTGAAATCGTCGATGAATACGGACAGGCCAGGAAAGTTAACTTCAAAGGAAAAATTCACTCCGATGAAGATCTCCTGGCCGCCACGCAAGCTGAGCTTGAGCTACTGTCAAAAGAGCCTGAATTCTTCGACCGGACGCAATATGGCGGCTGGAAAAAGGGGCCAAAACTCAAGGCCACGGGATACTTTAGAACCGAGAAGGTAGGAAAGCGTTGGGCCATTATCGACCCTGAAGGTTACCTGTTCTTCTCAACGGGAATCGCCAATATCCGTTTGTCAAACAATGGAACAATCACGGGTTATCAGTACGACAAATCAGATGTTGTTCAACGCACGCCTGAAGATTTGACGCCTGAGCATTCAGTGGGGCTCAATCTGGTTGATATGCCAGGCATGAAAAGTCGCCGGCTAGAATCTGCGTTACGAAAAGAGATGTATGCCTGGTTACCTGAGGCCGGCGAAAAATACGATGGAAATTATGGCTACCGCCGAGAAGTCAATGTCGGTCCGCTCGAACACGGGGAAACGTTCAGTTTTTATCGGGCGAACCTGGAAAGAAAATACAGCAAACAGTATCCGGACTTTATGGAGAAATGGAGCGAAGTTGCCATCAATCGGTTACGCCATTGGGGCTTCACCTCCACAGGGAACTGGGCAGATCACTCCCTCTACGATAACAATAAGGTTCCATACTTCGCTGATGGTTGGATAATCGGGGATTATAAAACGGTCAATAGCGGTTTCGATTTTTGGGGTGCGATTCCTGATCCTTTCGATACAAAATTTGTTGATCGCGCCGAGCTTACTGTTCGTGACATAGCACAACGCGTTAAGGACAACCCTTGGTGCATAGGGGTATTTATCGACAATGAAATCAGCTGGGGACGCAGTGAAACCAAAAATGCAACCTACGGGGTTGTCATCAATACACTCAGTCGCGACGCAGCAGCGACGCCAGCCAAATTCGAATTCATGCGTTTACTCAGAGAAAAGTACTCTGGTATCGCTGCGTTGAATGCAGCGTGGGCGACCGATTTTGAATCATGGGACACTTTTGCAGCGGGTGCAGAATTTGACAGTCGGAATGGCGCGGTTTGGTCTGACTTCAGCATGCTGCTCGAAGCATTTGCCAGTGAATATTTCCGCGTTGTGCATGACGCGTTAGAGACCCATATGCCGAACCACATGTATATGGGAGCACGGTTATCCAGTTGGGGGCGACCGATCGAAGTGATTCGTGCAGCTGCGAAATATAATGATGTTATAAGCTACAACGAATACAGAGAATTTATGCACCCGGCAAAATGGGAGCACCTGGAAGAAATCGATAAACCCGGCATTATTGGTGAATGGCATGTTGGCGCAATTGACCGCGGAGCGTATCACGCGGGTATTGTTTGGGCCGCAGATCAGGCGGACCGTGGGCGCATGTATGAGGAATACATGCAAAGCGTCCTTGACAACCCCTACATTGTCGGAGCTCACTGGTTTCAGTACACGGATTCTGAGCTAACAGGGCGAGCCATGGACGGCGAAAACTACAATGTCGGATACGTTTCTGTCGCCGATATTCCTTACCCTGAACTGATCGAAAGTACAAAGAAAGTGAACCGCACCTTATACGAAAATGCATTTGGTAATTGGATCGCAAATGCCGATGCAAGACCATAAATATTTTTCGATTTCTGCGGTGCCATGCCATACTTGTCCGCCATCGTAAATTGTTGACAATGCATCCATGAAAGTAAAAGTCATTAAGTCCGAGGGTCTGTCGCACGAGCTCGAAGTCACTGTTCCGGCAAATGACATCGAATCGAGGCTCGAGGCGAGGCTGCGGGAGATTGGCAAGACGGCATCCATGCACGGGTTCCGCAAGGGGAAGATTCCGCCGAAGATGCTGAAAAAGCGATTTGGCAAAAGGGCACAGGGCGACGTTGTTCAGGCTGCTGTGTTCGAGACTTTCCAGGTCGCGCTTCACGAGCAAAACATCAAGGCAGCGGTGCGCCCCAGTATCGGCGTGAAAAATGCTGAAGTCGGCGAAGATCTCGTCTATTCCGTCAGCGTTGAATCTTTGCCCGACCTCGAGATAGCCGACCTAAAGGGCATCAAGTTGACAAGGCTGGTCGCTTCGCCTGACGCGGACAGGGTCGACCAGCAACTACAACGAATTGCCGAGGCCAACCCATCGACAAAACCGGTAGAGACGGATCGTGCTTCGCAACAGGGCGATACGGTAATCATCGACCTGCAAGGGCGAACGACACATGATGACGTGCAACACGAGAGCCTGCAGGGCGAAAGGCAGCGAATCAGGCTGGGCAGCGGCCAGTTCGTGCCGGGATTTGAGGCCCAGCTGGCCGGAAAAAAAGTTGGCGATGACGTCGAAGTAAAAGTCAACTTTCCGGAAACTTACGATGATGCCGACCTCGCAGGTCGTAAGGCGATTATCGACGTCAGGATTCTCGAGCTACACGAACCCGTCGCGGCAGAGATTGACGACGAGTTGGCGGTTAGGCTGGGTCGTCAGGACCTGCCTGCGCTGCGGGATGCCGCCGAACAAGAACTCGTCGATAGACTTGAAGAGATGTCTCGAGCCTCGTTGAAACGGGAGTTGCTCGACTACCTCGATGCCTCAAATACATTTGACGTCCCGCCCGGGATGATAAAAATGGTGGATTTCGAATTCGAAAACATCATCAAGCAGATTGAAGCGCAACGAACGAGTGAGGGCGAGCAGGGACCGCTGGCCGACAGTGAGAAACAGGAGTATCGAAGTATTGCCGAACGCCGGGTACGGCTGGGACTGATTATTTCCGAAATCGGCAACTCGCAGAAAATCGTTGTTACTGAGTCGGATCTGCAACAAGCGATGATTGCCCATGCGCGCAGTTTTCCAGGCCAGGAGCGGGAAGTCGTGAATTATTTCTCGAGCAATCGCGAGGCGCTGGAATCGCTGCGTGCGCCGGCTCTTGAGGAAAAGGTTGTCGATTTCATACTTGAGTCTGCCGAAGTTACCGACAAATCAGTTTCTTATGATGAATTGCTTCGATTCCTGGACTAGGGTGGGGATGAGCATCCGTTTTGTCGTCCTTATCGTCGGTCTGCTGACCAGTGCGTTAACACACGCTGCCGCCGATCCCGGCAGGCCCAATATTCTGCTCATACTCGCCGACGACGCCGGCTACGCAGATTTCGGTTTTCAAGGGAGCCGGAATTTTCGGACACCAAACCTGGATGCACTGGCCGAACAGGGCATGCGGTTTGAGCAGGCCTACGTCACAGCCGCCGTATGTGGCCCTTCTCGTGCTGGCCTGCTCACGGGCAAATATCAGCAACGTTTTGGCTACGAAGAAAACAACGTTCCGGGATACATGAGTGCATCAGGCACGACCGGCGATGACATGGGGTTGCCCCTCGACGAGTTGACCATCGGCGACCATCTACGATCGCTAGGCTACGAGACGGTCTTCATTGGCAAGTGGCACCAGGGTAATGCAGACAGGTTTCATCCGCTGAAGCGCGGCTTTGACGCTTTTTACGGAATACGCGGAGGGGCCAGAAGCTATTTCCCATTTGACGAGAACAACGTCAACTATCGCCCCGAGGATTATCTCGAGCGCGACCTTGGCCGGTTCGAAGAGTCCGATTCGTACCTGACCGATGCACTCGCTGACGAGGCCATTGATCGGATCCGCGCTGAAAGGGAGCAGCCGCTCTTTATGTTCCTTTCGCTTACTGCCGTCCATACGCCGATGGATGCGCTTGCTGAGGATCTGGATGCCTTCCCGGACCTGGAGGGGGATCGCAGGACGCTGGCTGCTATGACGCTTTCGATGGATCGGGCGATTGGCCGGGTCCTCGATGCTTTGGACGAAGAGCAGGTTGCAGAGAATACAATCGTCGTCTTCACTAATGACAACGGCGGTCCGTCGGACGCCAACGCGTCAGATAACTCACCACTTAGTGGCACAAAGGCGAATCATCTGGAAGGTGGAATACGCGTTCCTTTCCTGATTCGTTGGCCCGGCGTAATAGCGAAGGATACTGTGTACACGCACCCGATCAGTACGCTTGATCTGCTGCCGACGATGTACGCGGCCGCAAGGGGTGAGCCCGGGAAGCTCGACGGCATCGATGGCGTGAATATCAGACCATTCTTGACGAATGACGATGCAGGGCGACCGCATCATACGCTTTACTGGAAAAAGGAAGTGCGGGCAGCGATTCGGGACGGCGACTGGAAGTTGCTGCGCTTTCCCGACAGGCCTGCCGAATTGTATGACATTAGTGTTGATGCAGCAGAAACGAACAACCTTGCCGGCGAGTATCCGGAGCGCGTGGCAAATCTTTACAGGAAGCTATTCGAATGGGAGCTGACGCTGGAACGTCCGCGCTGGCAGTTGCAACGCAAGTACGAAGGCGATGCGATGAAACGCATGGATAACTACCGGAGAATCAACGACAACCGAGGTACCGACAATGAGAAACTTCTTGTTAATCCTGATGGTTCTTGTGACAGGGAGTGCGACCGCCAATCCGAGTGACCCGAATGTTCATTATGTTGTTGCAGGAAAGAGCATCGTGCCGTGGGAGCTGAGCCTGCAGTTCGGCAAAGTGATGCTCGACGATCAGATGACCGGTGAGACGGTTCGCGGCAGTTTGGTCGCCAGCCCGGCCGTTCGGAACTCGGAAAATGACGCCATTCGGTTCAAATGGACACC
>JBATID010000383.1:0-1662 GCA_049667545.1 Woeseiaceae bacterium | reverse complement strand
CCAGTTGCGGGACTCGTATCCGTAGGCAGCGACCAGCGCAGCACCGGAAAAACGCTCGAGTGGCTGTTCGAATTCGTCAGCAACGGCATCCGGATAATCTGTTTCCGAGCGCAGGAACTGCCCGCGAATCGCGTGTTGGTCGCTAATCCTCCAGCGGAAATCGAGGCCGCCCACGACATTGCTGTATTCATCACCACCCCGAGACGTCAGCAGCGCGCCGACCGATGAAGCATCACCGAAGCCACGGCTATAGCGCCCGACGAACACCGTGTTGTCCTCTGTGGTCTCAGTTGAATCTGAGCCGAACGCGCCCGGAAACAACAGGTTGGTAGCGGCGTCCTGTGCGACGAAAACACCGTACGTGTGTGCATCGCGTTTGCCGGTGATTTTTGCGCCGACCTCGGGGTCTGCAACAGTGCGGGTAAAGACAGCATTGATCGGAGAGCTGAAATAATCAGCGCCCTCCAGGAAGAACGGGCGCTTTTCCGGAAAGGACAACGCGAACTGGTTGTTAACGTCAAGCTGTGCGACATCGGCTTCCACCTGGGAAAAATCCGGGTTGATCGCGAGATTCGCGGTCATATCCGGCGTAATTCCCCAGCGGATACTGACACCAACGTCTGTTTCCGTGCCGCCACTTTGCAGCGGCGTAAAGCCTGGCTCATCGGTCGACTCGGTTCTCGAGCCGGTCAACGTAGGCACAATCTCCAGGCCGCGACCCGGCCTTACGCCCTCGAGACCGCTGATCTTGGCAAACTGGCACAGGTAGCAGTTGATCGAGCGATCCTTGACGTTATTGGATAACCGGTACCGTTTGTCGCGGGGATAAAACCGCAGGAGCTCGATGCCCCAGGTTTGTTTGCCGTCGCTATGGGGGAATCGTAGCTGGCTTAGCGGAATCTCCATCTCGACGACGAAGCCATCGTCGTTGATTGCCCCGGCCGAGTCCCAGATCGCATCCCACGACTCGTCTTCGTTCTTGTTGACGTCATCGTTGGTCAAATCCATCTGTACGCCGAGCGGATTCACGAAGAACTCGAACGCACGCCGTTCGTCGTTGTAGGTGTCGATCACGATGCCAACGAAATCATCATTCCACGCTGAATCCCGGTCCTGCAGATAGGCGCGAATAGCCGCGGGCCGGGGATCGCGGGCGTCGAACGCAACATACAGGCTCACGCCATTCTCGAGCACATACGCAACCGTCTCGACGCGGGCCGGGATGTTCTCTCCGGGCTCCGTCTCTATATTCACCTTGATAGCGGTTGCGTCCTGCCAGGCGGCCTCATCGAGGACGCCGTCGATTGTTACAGGCAAATCGGTGCTGGCAAGGCTTACCGGGTTGGCATGCGCCGTCAGCCAAGGCAGCCCCGCGCACAGCAGCACAAGGGTACAAATGTCAGAGCGTTGCGGCGAGGCGGCTCCCCTGATCGATAGCCCGTTTGGCATCAAGTTCGGTCGCCACATCAGCACCACCTATGACATGCACAGGAATACCGGCGGCCTCCAGTGGCTGCTCGAGATCGCGTAACGGTTGCTGGCCGGCGCAGAGGACGACATTGTCGACGTCGAGCCACGTCGGGTTTTCGTGATCTTTGCCGAAACTGATCAGCAGTCCTTCATCAGCGATGCGCTCGTAGTTGACGTTGCCGATCATCTGCA
>JBATID010000382.1:0-4885 GCA_049667545.1 Woeseiaceae bacterium | reverse complement strand
GTCCGTGACCGCGTCGGGGCGAATGCCACGGCTCAGCATTTCCGGCAACAGCTCCGCCGCGTTGCCCAACAGTCCTACCGAAATCGCCTGCCGGTCGCTCACCGCTTTCTCGATGATGGCCATCGCTTCGTCCAGCGTGTCAGCACGCACGTCGAGATAGCCCGTCTTGAGTCGCATGTCGATGCGATCCGACTGACACTCGATCGCCAGCATCGAGGCACCCGCCATCGTTGCCGCCAGCGGCTGCGCACCGCCCATGCCACCGAGACCCGCGGTCAGGATCCAGCGCCCGGCAAGGTCGCCGCCATAATGCTGCCGCCCCATCTCGGCGAAGGTCTCGTAAGTGCCCTGCACGATTCCCTGGCTGCCGATGTAAATCCACGAGCCCGCCGTCATCTGCCCGTACATCATCAGGCCCTTGCGATCGAGCTCGCGAAAGTGCTGCCAGTTGGCCCACGCCGGGACCAGGTTGGAGTTCGCGATCAGCACGCGCGGTGCGTCGGCATGGGTTGGAAAAACGCCCACCGGTTTGCCCGACTGCACCAGCAGTGTTTCGTCGTCACCCAGTTGCTTGAGCGCTGCGACGATGGCGTCGAAGCACTCCCAGTTGCGCGCCGCCTTGCCGATGCCGCCGTAAACGACGAGGTCGTCCGGTCGTTCCGCAACCTCCGGATCGAGGTTATTCATCAACATGCGCAGCGGCGCTTCGGTCAGCCAGCTTTTTGCCTGCAGGTCTGTGCCTGTCGGTGCTTTGATCGTTCTTTTCATTGCTGCAATGTCTCCAGCTGCACGACGTCGGCGGCTGCCGAACGCGGTATTCCCGGGGGCGTGTAATGCCCGGTCAGCTCGTAGCGGCTGCCGGGATGATGTAATCGGGCAAAGGACACGGGGTGGCCGCGTGACCACGTGCGCCGCAAGATGACCAGGCAGGGCTCGTCAGCCACCATGTCGAGGTATTGGCGCACGGCTGCGTTTGGCATGCCGGCGCGCACTACCTGCTCTGCTTCCTGCAGCGGCGCAACCGCCGTCAGGTAGGCACTGGGCGTGACGGCGCCGAAATCCTGCTGCAGGCAATCGGGTGCAAAAGTCGCAACCACGTAGCGATCCTCGAGCTGTACGGGCGTGCCGTTCTCGGTGTGCACCAGCAGCAGATGAAACACGTCGGTGCCCTGGTACACGTGCAGTACCCTGGCGATCTCGCCGCGGGCGCGTTGCAAAGACTGTCGCACGACGCGACTGGCATGGACATGACCGCGCTGCGCGATCTCGTCGGCAATGTTGTGCACTTCGACCAGGTGCGATTGCGAGCGAAAGTCCGACACGAACGTGCCGCGGCCCGCGACGCGCTCGACGTAGCCTTCATCGTTGAGCTCGCGCAGCGCGCGGTTCGCCGTCATGCGCGAGACGTTCATCGCCTCGACCAGTTCGTTCTCCGACGGCACGCGGTCACTCGTTTTGAGCTCACCCGAGGATATTCGGCCGATGATCAGGTCCTTGAGCTGCTGGTAACGCGGCTTCGCATGACTCATTGCCCGCCTCCCAAAACCATCTGCGTCGCTGCGTACTCGCTGCGCGCGAACTCGCGCTGCACGTGCACGCCGTCAACGACGCGCCACTCCCCGTTGACCATGACCCGTTCTATCGGCAGCGGGTAACCGGAGAACACCAGCGCATCAAGACGCGAGGCATCATCATGACCAGCGAGCATCGGATCGTCGTCGCTGAGCACCACGAGATCCGCCGCTGCACCGGGCTGCAAACCGGTCAGCGCCTGCCCACTTGCGATTGCACCACCTTCCAGGGCGCGCAGGAAGAGTTCGCTGCCAACATGACCGTCACGCAGCGACGCGACATTGCGCGACCGGGTGGCGAGTCGCTGACCGTACTCCAGCCAGCGCAGCTCTTCGAAAGGGTTGATCGAAACATGGCTGTCAGAGCCGATCGCCATGCGGCCCCCATGCTCCAGGTAGTCGTGTAGCGGGAACAGGCCATCACCGAGATTGGCCTCGGTGCTGGGGCACAGCACGACCACGGCACCGGACTCCGCGAGCGCGCGGGTCTCGTCAAAATCCATGTGCGTCGCATGCACCATGCACCAGCTGCTGTCGACCGCGAAATTCTCCAGTAACCAGCGCACCGGCCGCCGACCGTAGGCCGCCATGCACTGATCGACTTCACGCTGCTGTTCTGCAATATGCAGGTGCAAAGGAACGGCCGACTCGCTTGCCACGCGCGCGATCCTTTCCAGCGAGTCATGGCTGACCGCTCGCAGGCTGTGTGCGCCGATCGCAACGGTCATCGCGCTGCCGCCAATCTCGACGGCGCGCTCGAAATGTTGCAGAAACTCATCGACCCGCATGGCGAAGTTACGCTGATGCGCGAGCGGTTCATCATCGTCAAACCCGGCACGCTCATACAGTATGGGCACATAAGTCAGGCGAATGCCGCTATCGTCGGCGGCGCGCATCAGCGCCTGCAACATCGCGTCGTGCTTGTCGGGCTGCGTCGCATCACGATGCAGGTAGTGAAATTCTGCGACCGCGGTATAACCACTCGTCACCATCTCGCAATAGGCCTGTCGCGCGATCGCGGTGAGCCTGGCGGCATCAACCCGACCTGCGAGCTCGTACATACGTTCCCGCCAGGTCCAGAAATTGTCACGACCCGCTGGCGAGCGTTGCTCGGTGTGTCCGGCCAGCGCGCGCTGAAAGGCGTGGCTGTGCGCGTTACACAGGCCCGGTATGACAAAGCCCGCCAACTCGTCCCCAGCGGCGGCCGACACGCCCGCTTTTGTGGCGCCAATACGCCCGCCGTCCAGGGTCAGACGGACATTGTCGCGCCAGCCCTCCGGTAGCAGCGCCTTGGTTGCAAATAGCGATGTCATCGCATCTCCGACAGGTTGTATATACAGGCTAGACCATGGTAATTTCGAATGCAATTACCGGGAGAACCTGCATGGCCAAATGGGACCTGTTGCTGACTGGTGCGCGCATTGCAACGATGCGCGCGGACGCAGCGGGCTATGGAGAAATTGAGCAGGCGGCAGTCGCAATCAGCGACGGCAAACTCGCCTGGGTGGGCCCGGAAGCCGAGCTGCCACGCGGTCAGGCAGAAGAATCCCGCGCCCTGTCCGGTCGCTGGCTGACCCCGGCGCTGATCGATTGTCACACGCACCTGGTGTTCGCCGGCAATCGCGCCGGGGAATTCGAGCAGCGTCTCGAAGGCGCGAGCTATGCCGCTATTGCCAAAGCCGGCGGCGGCATATTGTCGACCGTGCACGCAACCCGGGACGCAACGGCTGACGAGTTACTGCAGGCGGCTATGCCGCGGGCACGGGCGCTGCGCGCCGAAGGCGTGGCGACGGTGGAAATAAAATCCGGCTATGGTCTCGACATCGAGAACGAACTGAAGATGCTCGAAGTTGCACGGTGGCTGGGCAACGCGTCCGGCCTCGACGTTCGCACGACTCTGCTGGCTGCGCATGCCGTGCCGCCGGAATACGCGAACCGCGCTGACGACTATATCGAACTGATCATCGACGATCTGCTGCCGCAGGTTGCGGACGGCAAGCTGGCCGACGCGGTCGATGCCTACTGCGAGTCGATTGCTTTCACCGCGCCGCAGGTCGCCAAGATTTTTCGCAGGGCCAAAGAACTCGGACTCCCTGTCAAACTGCATGCCGACCAGCTGACGGACGGCGGCGGCGGCGAACTCGCAGCGCATTTCGAGGCGCTGTCGGCCGATCACCTCGAATACACGTCCATGACCGGCGTCAAAGCGATGGCAAAAGCCGGCACTGTCGCCGTTTTGTTGCCGGGTGCGTTCCTGACGCTCGGCGAAACGCAACGGCCACCGGTCGCCGCGCTGCGTGAGAACGGTGTGCCCATCGCCATCGCCAGCGACTGTAATCCCGGCACCTCACCGATTTGTTCGTTGCGAAACGCCATGGTGCTCGCCAGCCGTCTGTTTGGCCTGACGCCATTGGAGTGCCTGGCCGGCACGACGCGCGAGGCGGCGCAGGCACTCGGACTGCTTGCCGATCGCGGCACGCTCGAGGTCGGCAAACGCGCCGACATCGCCGTCTGGGATATCGATCATCCGCGCGACCTGACCTACTGGATGGGAACCCCGCAACTGCACGAGCTGCTGCTGGCAGATTGAACCTAGCGCGGGCACACTACACGCCCTTGAACGCCCACCTTCTCCAATCCCGCCGCTTCGTGCTGACGCTGGGCATCCTCACCACGATGGCAGCTGTCACCGTGGACCTCAGCCTGCCGGCCATTCCTTCGATGGTCGATACGCTCGGCTCGACGCTGACGCGCGGGCAGCAAATCGTCGGTATCTTCATACTCGGAATGGCGCTCGGGCAGATTCCGGCCGGCCTGGCCTCCGATCGACTGGGCCGCATGCCAACGCTGTACGCGGGCATGACACTGTTCGCGATCGCAGCATCGATCGCAGCCGCATCAACCGACATGGAATGGTTGCTGGCAGCGCGATTCATACAGGGCATTGGCGCCGCGTCAGCCATCGTGCTGTCACGTGCCATCGTCAGGGACATCGCCTCGGGCAAGGACGCGGCGCGGCTGATGTCGCTGATGACGATGATCTTTACGGCAGCACCGGTCATTGCGCCGACGTTTGGTGCGCTGCTGGTCGCGCAGTGGGGCTGGCGCGCCCCGTTCATTGCGATTGCGACCTGCGCCTGGCTGATGATCGTCGCGATTCGTGGCAACCTCGTCGAAACGCATAAGCCCGAGGTCAGTGAACACCCGCTGCGGCAACTCGTGTCGAGCTTTCGCGAATTCTTCTCGCATCGCCAGAGTGTGTTCGGCCTGTTGCTGCTGATATTGCTGCCGGCCGGCTTCATGTCGGTCATCGC
>JBATID010000381.1:0-2123 GCA_049667545.1 Woeseiaceae bacterium | reverse complement strand
TGGCGGAAACAACCGTTCTTGGAGCGACCCATCGGTGTACGTGCAAAATCTACGATTACCGCATCTCTCGGATTCAGGCTCATCTATTTTCTCCCGCTCGCTGCTGTTCCGAAAAAGGTCTTGCCACTGGCGGCCATTGCACGCAGTTTTTCGGTAGGTTGATACATGGCTTTCTGCGACCCGGCTGTCTTCGCAAGCTCGTCGGCCCTGGCCACAAACTTGTCGATGCCAAAGTCATCAATGTAGTGCAGCGCGCCGCCCCGGAATGGCGGAAAACCGATGCCATAAATCAGGGACAGGTCAACGTCAGTAGCAGACGCCGCAATATCGTCTTCGAGACAACGCACGGCTTCCAGGCACATGGGAATCATCATCGAGTCAACGATTGCCTCGTCGCTCATCGTCTCCTTGCCGTCTATGACCGGCGCGAGAAGTGCCGCAACATCCGCATCGACCAGCTTCTTCGGGCGGCCCTTCTTATCGGTCTCGTACGCGTAGTAACCGCGGCCGTTCTTCTGGCCAAAGCGGTTATTCTCGAACATCACCTCCTGGCAGGACTTGAAGTCATACTTCATGCGCTCGGGGAAGCCTTCCGCCATGACTGCACCGGCGTGCACGCCGGTGTCGATGCCCACAACATCACACAGGTAGGCGGGCCCCATCGGCCAGCCGAATTGTTCCATCACGCGGTCGATTTTGGTGAAGTCGATGCCGCGTTTTACCAGGCCCGTGAACGCGCCGAGGTAAGGTGTAAGGATACGGTTCACCAGGAATCCCGGGCAATCGTTGACGACGATCGGTTTTTTGCCCATGGCCAATGCGTAGGCGACGGTCCTGGACACGGCGTCCTCGCCCGTCTTTTTCCCACGAATCACTTCGACCAGCGGCATCTTGTGCACCGGGTTGAAGAAATGCATGCCGCAGAAGTTTTCCGGGCGCTTCAGGGGTTCAGCCAAATGTGTGATCGAAATGGTCGACGTATTGGATGCGAGAATCGCGTCATCACGAATTTGCGCTTCGGTCTCCACGAGCACTGCGTGTTTGACCTTTGGATTCTCGACGACGGCCTCGATCACAATATCGACGGTGTCGAATCCGTCGTAGCTCAGGGCCGGCTGGATCTTGTTGAGGACGCCTGCCATCTCGGCGGCAGAGATCCAGCCACGTTCAACCTGTTTGGACAGCAATTTGCTGGCCTCCGCCAAACCGAGATCGATGCCGGCCCGCGCGATGTCCTTCATGATGATCGGCGTGCCTTTCAGCGCCGACTGGTAGGCGATGCCGCCACCCATGATCCCTGCGCCGAGCACTGCAGCCCGTTCCACTTTGCCAGCCTTTTTCGCCAGCGCCTTGCCGCTTTTCGCCAGCATCTGGTCACTGAGAAACAGGCCGATCAGGTTCTTCGCTGCCAGCGTGCCGGCCATCTTGGCGATACCCCGGGCCTCTTCTCGCAGCGCATCGTCCCGACCCATCCCGGCCGCTTTTTGCATGACCTTGATAGCCGTTACGGGCGCCGGGTAGTGCGGTCCGGCCTGACCGGCAACAAATGCCTTGGCGGTTTCGAACACCATCGTGGCCTCGATCTCGTTCAGCTTGAGCGGTTCCTGCTTCTCCCGCCGCTTCGCCTGGTAGTCGAGCTTGCCGTCGATGCACTGCTGCAGCAGAGCCGCGGCAGCGTCGCGCAGTAACTCAGGCGCGACGACCGCATCGACAGCGCCACAATGCAGTGCTTGTTTCGCTTTCTGTTCCTTGCCCGACGCAATCCATTCGATCGCGTTGTCGGCGCCAATGAGGCGTGGCAAGCGCGTGGTGCCGCCATAGCCTGGAATGATGCCCAGCTTGGTTTCCGGCAGCCCGATCCGCGCCGTTTCCGACATGACCCGGTAGTCGCAGACCAGCGCCATCTCAAGTCCGCCACCCAGGGCGATACCGTTGATAGCGGCCACTGTTGGCATCGGCAAATCCTCAAAGGCGTTGAAGATGTCGACGTTGATCTTGAGGATCTTATCTGCCGTCTCTTCTTCGCTGCCGCCGAATTGCGTGGCGAACTCCGTGATATCCGCACCGACGATGAAAACAGGCTTACCGCTGCTGACGATTACACCCTTGAGCGATGTATCGGC
>JBATID010000380.1:0-8223 GCA_049667545.1 Woeseiaceae bacterium | reverse complement strand
GGACAGCGCCGCGCACTACCGATCCCTGATCAGGGGCTCGACAGATTATGCCGACCTCAGGAACGCGGACCTGGTGATCGAAGCGGTGTTCGAGGACCCCGAACTCAAGAAGACGATCTTCGCGCGCCTCGATGCAACCTGTAAGGACGGCGCCATTCTCGCGACCAACACCTCCTACCAGGACGTAAACGCGATTGCCGCAGCGACCAGGCGACCAGGCGATGTCATCGGGCTGCACTTCTTCAGCCCGGCCAACATCATGAAGCTACTCGAAGTTGTGCGGGGCGACGAGACAGCCGACGACGTGCTCGCGACCTGCATGTCATTGGCGAAGAAGATTCGCAAGGTGCCGGTCATGTCGGGCGTGTGTTACGGCTTCATCGGCAACCGCATGTTGCAGCCCTATTTTCGCGAGGCGCAGCTTTGCCTGATTGAAGGCGCAACGCCGGCGCAGGTGGATACGGCGATGGAGGCTTGGGGCATGGCGATGGGGCCGATCCGCGTCGCCGATCTTGCCGGCATTGATGTGGGATACAAAGCACGCCAGGCACTTCCGGAAGACGAACGTGGCGATCCACGCGCGTTCCGGGTTGCCGACGTGCTAGCCGAGATGGGTCGCCTCGGGCAAAAGACCGGCGCCGGGTTTTATCGCTATGACAAGGAAACGCGCCGCCACGAAAGCGACCCGGAAGTGCTCGAGATTATCGAGCGCGAGGCGAAAGCTTTTGGTATCGAGCGACGCGACATTCCCGACGAGGAGATTGTGGACCGGCTGATCTATGCGCTCGTCAACGAGGGCATGCGCATCGTTGATGAAGGTATCGCGCAGCGGCCGAGCGATATCGACGTTGTCTATGTCTACGGCTACGGATTTCCGGTCGCCCGCGGCGGACCGATGCACTTCGCCGACGCGATCGGCCTCGATAAGGTTTATCAGCGTGTTCTGGAATTCCAGGAGCGCTTCGGTGCGGAGGCCTGGGCCCCCGCACCGTTGCTGGTAAAGCTCGCCAGTCGGTAGTCGCTAACGAATTGCGACCTGCACGAGTTCTTCGCCGTCCGGATCCGTGACATGCACCGCGCAAGCGATGCACGGGTCGAAGCTGTGGATCGTGCGCAGGATCTCCAGCGGCTGCTTCGGGTCGTGCATGACATGCGCGTCCTCGAGTGCTGCTTCGTACGCGCCCGGCTGCCCCATCGGATCACGTGGCCCGGCATTCCAGGTGCTCGGTACCACCGCCTGGTAGTTGGCGATCTTGCCGTCCTCGATGACGATCCAGTGTGACAGGCCGCCGCGCGGCGCTTCCATGACGCCCACGCCCTTGCACTTCTTCGGCCAGCTTTCCGGTTCCCACAGCGTATCGTCGAATGTCTTGGTGTCGCCCGCCTTGATGTTGCCAATGAGCGAGTCCAGCCAGCCCTGCATGCTCTCCGCGAGAATAGCGGTTTCCAGCGTGCGTGCCGCGGTTCGACCGAGCGTCGAAAAGAGCGCGCGTGGCGGTGCATCGAACTTCGCCAGCGTGCTGTTCACCAGCTCCTGCGTCAGTTCATGACCGCTGACGTACAGCATCAGCACGCGTGCCAGCGGGCCGACCTCCATCGCTTTGCCTTGCCACCTGGGTGACTTGAGCCAGGAGTAGCCCTGCTGGACATCGAGCTGGTCGTAAGGTGGCTGTGGCCCTGAGTAGTTCAGGTTGGTTTCGCCACTCCACGGATGCAGACCGACTTCCTTGCCACCGGAATAGTCGTACCACGAGTGCGAAACGAACTCCTGGATACCGGCCTCGTCCTCGAAATTGAGCTCGTGGATCGTCGTCAGGTCCCGGTCGAGAATGATGCCACGCGGGAACAGGAACGAGTCCGGGTCATTCATGCTGGTACCCGGCAGATCGCCGAAGCACATGAAGTTGCCGAGCCCTTCGCCACGCGCGAACCAGTCTTTGTAGAAACCGGCGATCGCAAGCGTGTCAGGGACGTACACCTGCTCGACGAAGGCTTTCATCTTGTTGATGATTTCCTGCACCTGGCTTAAGCGTTTGCTGTTGATCGCCGAATCGGAATTCAGGTCGATCGGGCAGGGCACGCCGCCGACCACGAAGTTCGGATGCGGGTTCTTGCCGCCGAAGATCGTATGCAGGCGCGCAACGTCACGTTGCCATTCGAGTGCATCAAGATAATGCGCAACCGCCATCAGGTTCGCCTCGGGCGGCAGCTTGTACTCGGGATGTCCCCAATAGGCCTTTGCGAAAATACCCAGCTGTCCCGCGGCGACGAAATCGGCGACTTTCTTCTGCACGTCGCGGAAATATCCCGTCGATGAACGCGGGTAGCTGCTCAAGGACTGTGCCAGCGCGGCAGTCGCCGCCGGGTCTGCCTTCAGCGCCGATACGACATCCACCCAGTCCAGCGCATGCAGGTGATAGAAGTGCATGACGTGGTCGTGAATGTACTGCGCACCAATCATCAGGTTGCGAATCAGCTCTGCATTCGGCGGTACTTTCGCCTTGATCGCATTTTCGACCGACCGGATCGAGGCGATGCCATGCACCAGCGTGCAGACACCGCAGATGCGCTGTGCAAACGCCCAGGCATCACGCGGGTCGCGATCCTTAAGGATGATTTCTATGCCGCGCACCATCGTGCCGGAAGAATAAGCCTGCTCGATCTGGTTGCCGTTCATCTGCGCTTCAATGCGCAGATGGCCTTCGATACGTGTTACCGGATCGACTACGATTCGAGCGCTCATGCTCTGCCCTCCTCAAGGTTTTCGGCGACCATTTCCATCAGACTGCCCATCTTGTAGCTCCAGTTGAAATGCTCCTGCGAGTCGTCAAAACTTTGCCGGCAGTTGGCACAGCTGGACAGCAGTTCCTTCGCTTCCGTTGCTTCCACCTGGTCCATCTTCAGTTTGAAGACGCGATGCCGAAGTTCATCGGCGCGCTTGATCGTGATGACGCCGCCACCACCACCGCAGCACCAGTTGTAATCGCCGCCGTTCTTCATCTCACGGTGGTCGACGCCCAGGTGTTTGAGGATGTCACGCGGTGCCTGTGTCGCACCGCCGCGCCGCGATACCTGGCAGGGATCGTGGAAGGCGACGCTGGTGTCGACCTTCTTCACCTTCAGGCGGCCCTCGTTGAGTGCGTCAGCGATGTACTCGGAGATGTGCTGCACTTTGAAGGGCAGCGGCTTACCGTACATGTTTGCGCCCATCCAGCGCATGGCCATGTAGGCGTGGCCGCATTCCGGCAGGACCAGCTTCTTGGCGCCGATCTTGATGGCCGCGTTGATGAGTTTCATGCTCGCTTCTTTCTGCCACTCAGCGTTGCCCGACAACATACCGAAGTTGGTCGCTTCGAAACCATCGGTACGAAATGTCCATGACTCACCGGTCGCATTCAGAATCTTGGCCGTTGCTGCCATTGATTCCGGGTACTTCTGAATCTCGATAGACGACATCACCGCCAGGACATCCGCTTTTTCGACGTTAATCGGTATTTCAACATCGTGCTCGTCAGCCATCCATTCCAGTCGGTCTTCGAATTTCTCCGGCGTGATGCCTAACGGACTGCCGGTCTCGGCGGCGGTTTTTGCTGTCTCGTGCAGTTCATGCGGAATCAGTCCGGCCTTGAACATGCCGTGACGCGCCATTGACACCATGCCAGCGATATCGATACCCATTGGGCACACGAGCGAGCAACGTCCGCAGACCGTGCAGCTGTCGTACAAAAGATGCTGCCATTCTTCCAGTTGCTCGACCGTTACTTTCTTCTTGAAGCCGAACAGACGATAGAAGAACGCGAATGGCCCGACTTCACGTTTGTACGCCTGCTTGAACAACTCGATCTTCCAGATCGGCGTGTAGCGTGGGTCGTCTGTGCGAACGTGATAGTGACAGGCATCGGCGCACATGCCGCAGTGCACGCAGCCGTCGAGGTACGATGCGGTCTGCGTGTTGAAGTTCTTGACGAAATGCTGCATCGCTTTTTCGACGCGCTCGTCCGTCGTCATATCACCTTGCGTATCGTGGCGAACCTCCGGCGGCTTGTACGCAAGTCGTTCGGCTTCGCGATCTATGACGTGTCTGCCATCTACGGTGGTCATGTCTTGGCCCCCCTGCGTTCAAAGACCATTCCCGTTGTGCCTCGGGTAATGAAGACGAGGAATGTGTGACCCAGCTTGCCAAACGGCAGCCAGACGAGCAGTAAACAAACGCTCAATATGTGTATTGCTAAAAGATCCTCGTAACGGAACATCGCCCGCACCGGGATCAGCAGCCCGGTAACCAGCGGCAGCATCGTCACGAACCAGCTGAAATAGTCATCGAAGTTCGAGATCAGCTTTAGGACCGGGCTGGTTATGCGGCGTACGAGCAACGCCACGCCCGACACGACTGTTGCAACACCGATAAAGAAGATCATGCTATTCGGGAGACCTGGCCAGTCGAAACCTGTCCAGCCTTCGAAGAAAACAATGTGCGGCGTGAACAGGAAAACCGTTGCGAACAGTCCGGCGTGCATGCCGTATGCCATGATTTTCGGGTACAGCGTTGCTTTCTTGAACGCATCTGCGGTGAATGCCCGGGTCCAGATCACCTTGAGCGCAGCCGGATAACCACCAGAAGCGCGGGGTTCGGAATAGTCATGCTTTTCTCTCAGCATAACGATACCGACGATACGCCAGATCGTTCCGGCGACGAGCACTAACGCGGCGAACTGCAGCGCTGGTCCTCTTGCGAATTCCAGAAGGTCCATCTCATGCCTCCTTTGTGTATTTGGCTTGTCTGCGCTTGCCGGCTGTCGCCGCCGCCACACCTAACGCGACACCGGCGACGGCAGCACCGGCAACGGCTGCGCCGCTGCCGAAGTGACCGGTAGACAGTGGTTGATAGAAACCGCCCTTGTCCCAGAACTTCGGTTCGGAACAACCGAGGCAGGGGTGGCCGGACTCGATCGGGAAGCTCGTGCCCTGGTTCCATTTGACGGTTGCACAGGCGTTGTAGGTCGTCGGGCCCTTGCAGCCGAGCTTGTACAGGCACCAGCCGGCTTTCGCGCCTTCGTCGTCGAAGGACTCGGCGAACTTGCCCTGCTCGTAGAACGGTCGGCGATAACAGCGGTCATGACTGGTGTTGCCGAAGTACGCCAGGGGTCGGCCATGCGTGTCCAGATCCGGAATGGTGCCAAACGTCAGGAACTGTGCGAGCACCGCCGTGATTACGGTTGGAATTGGCGGGCAACCCGGCACATTAACCACCGGCTTGTCCTTCACAAGCTCCTGCACGCCGACTGCGCCCGTCGGATTCGGACTCGCGCCCGGCAATCCTCCGAACGCGGCGCAGGAGCCGATTGCAACGACGGCTGCGGCTCCCTTGACGGTATCCAGCAGCATGTCGACGTTACTGATACCGGCAATGGTCGAGTAGCCCGGATTACCCATTGGAATTGAGCCATCGACCAGCACCAGGTAACTACCGTCGTTTTCTTCCATCGCCGCATGGCGTGCCGCTTCGGCCTGTTCACCGGCTGCTGCTTGCAGCGTGTGATGATAGTCAAGCGAGATTGCATCGAAGATCAGGCCTTCGACGGTCGGTGAGGCTGAGCGGGTCAGCGACTCGGTGCAACCCGTGCACTCCTGGAATGACAGCCAGATGACGGACGGCCTGCGGGCATTCTCGATGGCTGCTGCAATCCGCGGAATCATACTGGGTGGCAGCGCCAGCAACGAGGCAATCGTTGCGCAATATTTGAGGAATCCGCGCCGCGATACGCCTTTGGCTTGCAGAATCTCCCCGACGGTCGGTGTGTATTTCATGCTGTTTTCCTCCCGCAAAAATTCTTATTCGAACTGTTCGCCCAGTCGGGCCCGTCCGGCACAGATGTCGACGATCTGCGACGACAGGATCTCCGGCATTCGTGTGATTTCGAGATAACGACCGACGACTTCGTCGTAGACGTTGCGATGCTCGATCCACCAGACACCCGGGTAAAGGGTCTCCCGAATATTGCTCGTACCGAGCGCATCAAGTTGCGCGGACACCTCGCCTGCGGCCAACGAGGCTTCCAGTGCTTCAAGCTCACCGGGCGCGAAGGGCAGGCTGGCAAGATCAATAGTCGTCGTTTCGTCGTTGTCGATGAGTCGGTCGAGCGCATGCAGGACCTCGTTCAGGATCGGTTGCACGTTGCCATGCATAACCTGGACCTGAACTTCGATGTCACCCAGCGTCGTCATGCGGCCGCCGCGCTGCTGGCGGCAATGCGCCACTTGTGCAGCAGTTTATTGATGTGGGAGGTGGCTTCGGGCAATGCTGCCACGACAGCGGGTGTCGGCTGCGTGCCCCAGTCCATGTCAGCCGGCTCAATTCCAATGATCGCGCGCATTGGCGGCAGGTCGCTACGCAGGCGCATCGCGTCCATGAGGTCCGACAGTCCGACCTCGTGCACGCTGCCGTGTTGATTTCTTAAGTGGGAATCCATCGCTTCGCCCTCGAGCACCGTCACCGTGCCGGGGCGCTTGCCCAATTTCATGGCATCGAGTGCGATCAGGCCACTGAGGCCGGACAAGCGATCGAGCAGTGCGAGGCCGACGGTACCGCCGTCCAGGCAGAACACATCGTCCCTGGTGTTGCTGGCCGCGAATCGCTCTAGAGTGTGGATGCCGGCGCCATCGTCTGTAAGAAGGCTGTTACCGATACCCAGAACGGCAATTGAGTTCGCGATTGCTGACACGGGTTTTCCCCACCCCCGATAATTAGCAAACACTAATTCACTTGGCAGTTAACGGATATACTGGTTTCTACGAACCACAAATAGCTGGCGGCGCAAGCAGTTACGGGAATTCCGGGTGTATCCCGGCTGTTATCAGCCGGGGTCTCATCGATCCTGGCGGGGCAGATCGACGGGTAGTTGCGTTCTTTACATTCGATAAAATTCCGGCGCATGATGTCATCGAATACAGAAGAGAATTCCAATGACCAGGACGATTGAGATGGCGCGGGCCGCAATGCCCGGCCTGCTGCTGAGTGCGACCATCGCACTTGCCGTGAGATTCGTCAGTGACCGGCTTGGTGGCCCTGCGATGTTGTATGCCTTGTTGTTCGGGATGGCATTCAACTTCCTCACGGAGGACGAGCGATTTGCGCGCGGCATCCGTTTTGCCAGCCGCAATATTCTCCGCATCGGCGTTGCGTTACTGGGTCTGCGCATTACGACCGGCGATGTCATGGATCTCGGCTGGCCGGTTGTAGGCCTGATTGTCGTGAGCGTGGTGACGACGATTCTCATAGGCGGGCTCGTCGGACGTGCCTTTGGCCTGAACAGTGGCCAATCCATTCTCTCGGCGGGGGCGGTTGCGATCTGCGGGGCGTCCGCGGCGCTCGCGATCGCATCGGTGCTGCCGTCGCATAAAGATCATGAGCGCAACACCATTCTGACCGTTGCCGGCGTAACCGTACTGAGTACGCTGGCGATGGTCTTTTATCCTGTACTCGTCACGTTTCTCGAGTACGACAACGTAACCGCAGGCATTTTTCTCGGAGCGACGATTCACGATGTCGCGCAGGTCGTTGGCGCCGGGTACATCATCTCCGACCAAAGTGGTGAGATATCCACGCTCGTGAAACTCATTCGCGTTGCCTGCCTCGTGCCGGTTGTCATTACCATCTCGCTCATCATGCACCGCCGCCGCTCCGCGGAATTCCGCAAAGAGCCACTGTTGCCCATGTTCCTCGTGGCTTTCGTTGTACTCGTCATCGTCAATAGCATGGGCTGGGTTCCGGACCCGGCGCACGCGCTGCTGACACCGGTCTCGAGCTGGTGCTTGCTCACGGCCGTCGCGGCTCTCGGGGTCAAGACGTCGCTCAAGGCGCTGGCCGACGTTGGCCCGGCGCCGGTTGGCGTAATGGTGGCTCAGACGGTTTTTCTTGCGGTGATTGTCATCGGTGGCGTTGCGCTGATCAGGTAGCTGGCTGCAGGTTGCGGCTAAACTATCGGTTCTGCCAAAAGGAGGATATTTGCATGTCGAATCTGGTTCCCCCGCACGGTGCAGACTCACTGCAGCCACTGCTGTTGCCGTCAACCGAGAGGGCCGCAGAGACGCGGCGGGCGGCGCACCTGAAGCAAGTCCCGCTGTCCAGCCGCGAGGTTTCCGATCTGTTCATGCTCGGCATGGGCGCTTACACGCCAATCGCAGGCTTCATGGGTGAGGCGGACTGGCGCGGCTGTTGCGAAC
>JBATID010000379.1:0-3101 GCA_049667545.1 Woeseiaceae bacterium | reverse complement strand
GTTTCCACGCGCTCGTCCGCAACCGCCGCGTGCGCCCGCCGCTCGATGTGCGCGGGCCCTGGATTGAAACCTGCCGCCTGTAAGCGCTCGGCGACGTCCTCTGCCGTGGGCCGCTCCGCCGCATTCTTGTCGAGCATCCGGGCAACGAGTGCGACGACTCCCTGCGGCACGACGGCGCCGTCCGCCGCGCGCAACGGGTCGGGTGTCTTGCTGCGAATATCATCGGCCAGCGACGTTGCGCCGTACGGTGGCTGCCCATTCACCAGTTCGTAAATCAGGCCGCCCAGAGCAAATATGTCGTCAGCAGGATGCGCCGCTTCGCCCGCGAGCGACTGTGGGCTCTGGGCGATCATTGAACCGCCGGTCTGGCGTTCGGCAATTCTGGCAGCAACACCGAAGTCACAAAGATAGGGCGCGCCGTTTTGATCCAGCAAGACGTTGGATCCCTTGAGATCGCGATGCACCACGCCCTTGCCGTGCGCATAGCGCAGCGCGTCAACGAGCAGTCCGATCACCGGCAGGATCTCGGCGACCGGCCGGCCCGTCAGCACACTGAGGTCGGGACCGTCGATGTATTGCTGGCTGAAAAAAGCACAGCCTTCATCCGCGTGAAATTCGAAGACGCGCACGATGTGCGCATGCATCAGTCGAATGTGCAGCTGCCATTCCGCCCGCAGCCTTGCACTATTGCCGGCAACATCCTTGACGATTTTGAGCGCCACCGAAGTACCGGTGAAACGGTCTTTGGCAAGCCATGTCTGCCCTTCACCGCCAGCACCGAGTCGGCGAACGAGTGTATATCGGTCGGCTAGTTCAGTGCCTGCGGTGAGTTCAAGCATGACGCGGCGGTCGGTACTGCGCTGGATCAGAGTTCGGTTTCAGGAGCGCGCGCACCGATTTCGATCGACTGACTGAAACCGGTTTCGGCCTTGTATATGTCCTTTAGCAGTTTGCGCCAGCTTTCATATTGCGCAGCGGCGGTACCGGTCAGGCGACGCTCCTGCCCCTCGACATTCACAATCATCGGTGCTGCTTCGGCACCGAACGACTCGGACAGCTCGGCGATTGCGTCGATATGAATATTCGCCTCACGGCTCCGTTGCCACGCGCCAACGACCCGCTCAAAACCCTCGGCGATTCCCATGTTTTGCAATCCGCGATTAACATTGCGGGTGGTGCGGCTGCTGGAGCTGTCCGTGTCGATTGCCAATGAACCGGCCAGCACCACAACGCCGACAAGTGCTTGTATACGCGCCGAACGTTTTACCTCGCGAAAATTGACAGACTCCTCGCGCGCATTCTTGCGCCAGCCTCGGTACGGCATGGAAATGCCGTAGTAAAAGTTTGCGTAATGCTCATTCAGCGTATCGACCACCAGACGATCTCGCTCACGAATCTGACGCATTCGCATGACGGCAGGATCGTTTTCAGCCGGTAGTCGCTGGATCGACACAAGACCGTTTTCATCGGTGCTCAGGTGATCGCCGAAAGCAAGCGGCGACATGTCGCCAAAGAACTGCAGCTCAGAGATATGCCGTGTTTGCTCTAGCTGCCTGGGCGGCAGCTGCGCCACATATTGCTGCAGGTCGTTGGCGATATCGTTGAATACTTTTTGGTAGGGATCACGACGGCGATCACGACGCTCGGAGTAGGAAGTGAGTCCCGTCTGTGCTTCGTAAGTCCGATCGAACCAGGCGCGGCCGGCAGCATCGCTCACGGAGATGTTCAGTTCGACGAATTCACCGTCGGATTTTTCAATGTCGCCAGTAATAACGATGTCGGTGAAAGCGCTGCGCGAAGGGATGACTCTGACGGCACCCCAGTGCCCGGTGCCCTGCAGCGTCGTCTTCAGGTGGTATGCCAGGTACTTGGTCTCAGCGTTGCGGATCTCCGCGTAAACGCCCGTTTCTGCAGGGTCGTTGTCCGGCAGGATGCCAGGGTTGAACTCGACGATACCGATGTCGAGCAGCATTGCTTCTGCGACGGGCGTCTCGGCCACGACCAGTTCGGTCTCCTCCGCGACAATGACCTCATTGACGGAGCAGCCGCTGAGCGCCACGCACAGCAAACCGGGTAACAGTGACTTCCTGCCGAAACTTCCCATCAACTCCATGCAGCCCTCTTACATGCCTTTGTATTTACGGTATTCCGCCCAGAGACGTTCTCGCAGTTCAGGATCGTCTTCGGCCAGGGCGGCCTCGCGCAGCTGTTTGGCGACAATATCGTCGTCCATCAGTACCTCGATGTCATCGGGCGTTCGCCGGGCGATCTCGCCCTCGCTCATGCCCGCGAGCGGATCGTTGCTACCACTACCGCCTCCGCCACCACCGCCGCCGCCGCTGGCGGAACCACTGGCTCCACCCGACATGGCGCCGGCGGACTGCTCGCCCAGGCTCACCCGGCTGCCGCCGCTACCGCCGGAGCCAGTGCCATACCCTTCCGTATCGCGCCCGACGGTTTCGATCTCGCGCTGCTCTTCCATCAGCACTTCGTCAAAATCGCCAACCGACTCTTCAAGTTCTTTACCCAGCTGCTCGGCGCGCTCGGCGTCGCCGCCGGGAAACTGCCCGACATCGCCGGCCTGGTCCGCATCACAGCCCATGCCACCGCCGATACCGCCGCCGCTGACGCCACCGTCATTACAGGTTCCCTGTCCCGCAGCGCCACCGCCTGGAATCTCGACACTTTCCATCGGCCCGGAACCACCGGCACTGCCGCCCGCGGAGCCGCCACCCGCACTGCCTGACGAACCGCCCGAAGAACCGCCTTCCATGCCACCGGACGCACCGCCCGACGAACCGCCCGACGAACCGCCCTCCATACCACCTTCCATACCGCCTTCCGTACCGCCGGACGAGCCGCCGGACGAACCACCACCAGGCATGCTAACGCCGCCGGGCATACTGACGCCGCCACCGCCGGGCATCTCCGCGCCGCTACTTCCGCCACTCATTTCCATCGAGGAGCAGCCGGTGACTAAAAACGCGGCAACGACAGCGACCATCATCGGGCTGGCGATTTGCACGTTTTCTGAAATTGGCGATGGTAGCTTCATGGTCTTTGCCTCGGGGGACAGCATGGCATTGAAATCAATGAGTTTC
>JBATID010000378.1:0-1542 GCA_049667545.1 Woeseiaceae bacterium | reverse complement strand
ATGCAGGTCGCGGGCAATAACTCGTACGGCAACGTGCTCGGCTGGTTTGCTGATCGCAGCATGTCCAGCCTGCCGGTCGCTACGGCCATTACCGCGCCGCTCTGGGTGTACAAAGCACTGATACTGGCGTGGGCGCTGTGGTTGAGTTTCGCGCTGCTGCGCTGGCTACCATGGGTCTGGCAGTGCTTTAGCAGCCATGGCTATTGGCGATCGAGAACCAGCGCATGAGAGCGGCCTGGATTGTAATTTTTCTCGTCGTGCTGGTCTGGTCGGGCATCGGCCCGAAAGACACCGTGACGTGGTGCCTCGAGGTGTTCCCGGCGGTGCTGGGCGCCGTTGTTCTGTGGTTTACGCGCGAGCGCTTTCCACTCACGTCGCTGGTCTACACGTTGATCCTGATTCACTGCGTGATCCTGATGGTGGGCGGTCATTACACCTACGCGGAAGTACCGCTGGGCGAGTGGTTTCGTGACGTTTTCGACGGTACCCGCAACAATTACGACAAGCTTGGGCATTTCGTGCAGGGTTTTATTCCCGTCATGATCGCCCGCGAGTTGATGATTCGTCTGCGCATATTCAATTCTGCCCGCTGGCGCAATTTCTATCTGGTGTGCTTCTGCCTGGCGTTCAGCGCCTTTTACGAGCTCATCGAATGGTGGGTTGCGCTGCTGTCGGACGAGGCCGCCGACGCTTTTCTGGGCACGCAGGGCTACGTCTGGGACACCCAGTCTGACATGGGCTGGGCGCTGTTTGGTGCGGTGGCTGGCCTGCTCCTGTTGAGTAAGTTGCACGACCGGCAAATGAGCGAACGCGGTTTCCTCACCGCGGTCTGAGTCTGCATGAGACGTCTGCTCAGCTTGCTGGTTCTTGCAGGGCTCTTCGCTACCGCGCAGGCCGCCGACTGCGTTGTTCTGCTGCACGGCCTTGCCCGTACCTCCGGCTCGATGGACAAGATGCAGCAGGCGCTGATCGGGGCCGGTTTCGAGACTGCCAACATCAGCTACCCTTCACGGGAAAAGGCGATCGCGGAACTGGCAAACATCGCAATTCCTGCTGGTCTCGCGGCGTGCCGCGCAAAGCACAACGTCGAGCACATCCATTTTGTGACGCATTCTCTGGGCGGCATATTGCTGCGTCAGTACCTTGAACAGAACGGCATCGACGAGCTCGGGCGGGTCGTCATGCTGGGACCACCCAACCAGGGTAGCGAGGCAGTTGCCGGCCTGGGCGGAGTGCCCGGGTTCGACTGGCTAAACGGTCCGGCCGGGCGGCAACTCGGCAAAGGGGACAACAGCGTGCCGCTGCAGCTCGGCCCGGCCGATTTCGAGCTGGGCATCATCGCCGGCAACCGCAGCATCGATCCGATTACGTCAAGCGTCCTCGAAAACCCTGATGACGGTCGTGTTTCAGTGAACGATACCCGGCTCGACGGTATGGATGATTTTGTCGTGGTCGAACACTCACACGCGTTCATGATGCGCATGCGCGAACCTATCGAGCTGACGATTCGTTTCCTGCAGACCGGGAGTTTTGCCGATCCGG
>JBATID010000377.1:0-3765 GCA_049667545.1 Woeseiaceae bacterium | reverse complement strand
GGCGGCGGAGCTGGCGCGTGAGCTCGATACGATCAACCGCGAACGTCGCGGTATCGAGGCGAGTATGCGCGACCAGGCGTTTGCGGTTGTCGACGCGCTCGGCGAGCAGCGTTGGCCGGGCTGCGTGTCGCTCTATGACCGGACGTGGCACCAGGGTGTGGTTGGCTTGATCGCAGCGCGGGTGCGCGAGCGCTGCCACCGCCCGGTCATTGCATTCGCGCGTGAGAACGATGTGCTCCTCAAAGGCTCGGCGCGCTCGATCCCCGGAGTGCACGTTCGCGACCTCCTGGAAGCAGTGTCGACCGCCGCGCCCGGACTGATCGAAAAATTCGGCGGGCATGCGATGGCCGCCGGATTGACGATTGCCACGTCCGAATTCGAGCGGTTCAGTGCGCTGGCGAGCGAACAAATGGCGCGGCTCTATCCGCACGCCGATCTCAGTGGCGCCATCGTGACCGACGGCAACCTGCCGGGCGACGCGTTGAATCTCGGCGCCGCGCGCGCCTTGCGCGATGCTGGTCCGTGGGGCTCGGGCTTTCCGGAGCCGCTCTGGAGTGGCGATTTTTCGGTGGTGGAACAGCGCACGGTGGGCGACAACCATCTCAAGATGCGGGTGCAGCCTGCCGGCGGCGGCACGGTTGTCGATGCGATTGCTTTCAACCAGGCGGGACCGGTGTATCGCGGTCTCGTGCAACTTGCCTTCAAGCTCGACGTGAACGAGTTTCGCGGCTCCGAAAACCCGCAGCTCGTCGTCGAACAAATCGCGCCGTTGCAGGGCGGCCGCGCGTGCTAAGATCGCGACCTTTTCAGCCCGAGAATTCCTGATGGAAACCAGCCAGATTTCACAATCGATTGCCGACCTCGTCGAACGCACCGATGCGTTGAGGAGGTATCTTTGACTACGAGGCACGCGCCGAGCGCCTGACTGAAGTTCAACGCGAACTGGAACAGCCCGACATATGGGACGATCCTGCACGCGCCCAGGCGCTGGGGCAGGAACGCGCGCAGCTGGAGGGGGTCGTCAGCGGCCTCGACGAGTTATCGAGTGGCTTGAGCGATGCTGGCGAGCTGCTGGCACTTGCGATCGATGAAGACGATGCCGCGACCGTCACCGAAATCGTCAGTGACCTGACGCGTTTTGAGACGGCCGTCGACGCCCTCGAATTTCGCCGCATGTTCTCCGGCGACATGGACGTGAATAACGCTTACCTCGATATCCAGTCGGGTGCGGGCGGCACCGAAGCGCAGGACTGGGCCGACATGTTGTTGCGCATGTACTTGCGTTGGGCCGAGGCGCACGGCTACAAAACCGAGGTAATCGAAGCCTCGGAGGGTGAGGTCGCCGGCATCAAGAGCGCGACTGTCCACATCGTCGGCGAGTATGCCTACGGCTGGTTGCGCACCGAGACCGGTGTGCATCGCCTGGTGCGCAAATCGCCGTTCGATTCGGGTAACCGTCGCCACACCTCGTTCGCGTCGGTATTCGTTTCACCGGAGGTTGACGACAACATCGATATCGAAATCGATCCGTCCGATCTGCGCATTGATGTTTACAGAGCCAGCGGTGCGGGCGGCCAGCACGTCAACCGGACCGAGTCTGCCGTGCGTATCACGCATTTGCCGAGCAACACGGTGGTGCAATGCCAGAATGATCGCTCCCAGCACAAGAACAAGGCGACGGCGATGAATCAGCTAAAGGCGAAATTGTACGAACTCGAAATGCAAAAGCGCCGGGCGGAAGCTTCTGTCGTCGAAGAGAGCAAAGCCGATGTCGGGTGGGGCAGTCAGATTCGTTCCTACGTGCTCGATCAGAGTCGTATCAAGGATTTGCGTACCGGCGTAGAAACCGGTAACACTCAGGCTGTGCTGGATGGAGGTCTCGACGCATTCATCGAGGCAAGCCTCAAGCAGGGATTGTAAGAGAACATAAATGAGCAACGACAAGCAGCAGGACGAAAACAAGCTGATCGCTGAGCGACGCCGCAAGCTCGGCGAATTGCGCGAGCAGGGCAACGCCTACCCGAACGACTTTCGGCGCAATTCAACGGCGGAGGAGTTGCACCGGACATTTGCAGCCCATGACAACGCGGCGCTCGTCGACGAGCACGTGGTCGTCGCGGTGTCCGGACGCATGATGGTCAAGCGCGTCATGGGTAAGGCCAGTTTCGTCAAACTGCAGGACCGCTCGGGACAGATTCAGCTGCGACTGGAGCGCGATCGCCTGCCCGACGGTGTCTACCAGGCATTCAAGAAATGGGATGTCGGCGACATTGTGGCTGCGAGCGGTGCACTGTTTCGCACCCAGACGGGCGAGCTTACCGTACTTGCCGACGAAGTCCGCCTGCTAACCAAGTCATTGCGCCCGTTGCCGGAGAAATTTCACGGCCTTGCCGATCAGGAAACGCGCTACCGGCAACGCTACGTCGACCTGATCATCAATGAGTCAAGCCGTGAAGTATTCAAGAAGCGTTCGCGCATCATTACGTACATGCGTGCGTTCCTCGAAGCAGCCGATTTCCTCGAAGTCGAAACGCCGATGATGCAAACCACGCCGGGCGGCGCGCTCGCGCGCCCGTTTTCGACGCATCATAACGCGCTCGATATGGAGCTCTATTTGCGCGTTGCGCCCGAGCTGAACCTCAAACGACTGGTTATTGGCGGTTTCGAGCGCGTCTTTGAGATCAATCGTAATTTCCGCAATGAGGGCGTGTCGACACAGCACAACCCGGAATTCACGATGATGGAGGCGTATCGGGCATACGCCGATTACAAGGACTGGATGGACATGACCGAGGCGATGCTGCACGGCATGTCCGAGGCGATTCTCGGGACCACAGTGGTTCATTATCAAGGCGAGGAGTTTGATTTTGGCAAGCCATTTGCGCGGCTTACTGTGGAAGAGGCGATCGCCAGGTACAACCCGGACTTCGACAGCGAGCGTGCGCGCGATCGCGACTACCTGGTCGAGGTCTGCGACAAGCTTGAAATCGCCGCGAAAGAGAACGATGGACCCGGTAAATTGCAGATCGAGATTTTCGACGCGACGGTTGAACAGCAGCTGCGGGAACCGACGTTTGTCACCCAGTACCCGACCGAGGTGTCACCGCTGTCGCGCGAGAACGATGACGACCCGTTCGTTGTTGACCGTTTCGAGTTGTTCATTGCCGGTCGTGAAATCGCGAATGGCTTCTCCGAGCTGAATGACCCCGAGGATCAGGCGGCGCGGTTTCGTGCGCAGGTCGAAAACAGGGAAGCCGGCGATGACGAGGCAATGGCCTTCGATCATGATTACATCCGCGCGCTCGAATATGGCATGCCGCCAACCACCGGGATCGGTATCGGCATCGACCGGCTGGTCATGCTGTTGACGGATTCGCCGTCAATCCGGGATGTTCTTTTCTTTCCGCATATGCGGCCAGAAGTGTTCGATTAGTCAGGCGATCGGCCGACATGTTTATCGGCGGACTGTCTCGCTGCGCTCGCTTTATGTCTCGCCGACAAACATCTCGTCCAATCATCCAAACCAGCGCCTTCGCGTGGCGGCAGCGAGCGCGGTGGTTTCTCACCAAGCGAGTTTGCGCAGCACTGTCTGAGCGACTGAGAATCCACCGGGATCGATGCCGCGAACCTACAACAGGTAGGGCAGGCTTAAATGGGTCAGTTTGGCGCCGTTCACGGCTAACGGGGCATCGGCCTTGTCGATTGGCACAACGGCCAGCAGATCGGTGCCGGAGGCGTTGAGCACCTCGCCGATATCGCGCGTGC
>JBATID010000376.1:0-1915 GCA_049667545.1 Woeseiaceae bacterium | reverse complement strand
AACGGCTACGACATCTACTAAGCAGTTTAGGGGTCTGTCCCCTTTTCGGGGTCTGTCCCCGTCTTCACACAAAAACAACTACCAAGGGAAATCATGATGAATCAATTTCATAAACTATCGATCCTCGCACTGGCGGCGGTCATGCTTGCCGCGTGCGACGCCAAAGTCGCAAAGGACGATGGCGCAAGCGCGGCGGTTGAGGCCAAGCTTGCCGCTGCAGAGGCCAAGCTGGCCGCTCTGACGACAGCCCATGTCACCATGATGGCACACGATGCAGAAATCGCCGCCGTTAAAACGTGGATCGAGGTCTGGGACAGCGCCGAGGTCGACAAGCTCGACGCGGTCGCGCTCAGTGACTTCAAACGCACCGCACCAGACCAGAATGCCAATAGCCTGGCCGAGGAGAAAGCCTTTATCCTGCAGGTCCACGCGACGTACCCGGATTTCAAGATCACGAATGACGGTATCGCAGCCGGCCCGGACGGCACGTTCGTGCAATGGACGGTCACCGGTTCCGACACGGCTCGCGGTGAAGCATCTACCGGCAACTCGATGCGAGTGACCGGCATCTCGCGCTACCAGTTTGTCGACGGCAAGATCGCCAGTGAACTCGTGATTTTCGATACGGGTCTCGCGATGACCCAGCTTGATACCGACGAGTTGCCGCACACAGGCGAGTAGCCCGATTCACCGCATGCCGCGGTAAGGCGACAGGCTCCCGCAATGCAGGGGTCTGTCCCCTTTTAGGGGTCTGTCCCCGTTTCGGTTGGGAACATCCAGCGCTCGATCGGTGCTTTCAGAAACTTCGTAAAACCAACAAACGCGAGCCCGAGAGCAATTGCGCCGTAGGGCGGCGCTACCTGCACGACATAGACGGGCCACATGAACGCCTTAATAGTATTCGTCAGCGAATCGACGATCAGCTGAACAACAAAATCGATCGCCTGCCCGTTAAATAAACTGCCGATGCCCAGGATGTCGTCGCTCAACGAGCCGATTTCGAACACCAGGAAGCTGACCGCGAAGCCCACGGCGTAGAGACCACCGCCCCGCACTTTCCAGACCTTGCGAAACCAGTTCCGAAACCAGCCGTGCGATTTTTCGGGCAGCACCCGCGCACCGTCGCCGATGAGCTGGCTTATCGTTCGATTACCGCGGCTGCCCCTGTCCGGTTCATCACTCAAGGAATCAGGACTTGTCGAGTTTCGTGAACTTGGAGCCCTCGAGCGTCAGGTTGTACATGAGTCCCTTCGAGCCGAAGATAAACCCGACGACCGGATCTCTGACATTGTCAGTGTCGATAGTCTTGCCGACTCCGACATCGACCAATGCAACCGACCCATCGACGCCCACCTTCCAGCCATTCGATTTCCTGAATTTATCGAGAGACTCACGTGTCAGGAAGGCGATGACAATCGACTTCGATTGTGCGCCCAGCTGGAAGCCAACTGAACCGCTGGTGGTTCGATAATAGCCAACCGTGGAGCCACCGACGCGCAGAACACCCTCGCCGGTTTCGGCGCCAACACCGATACCGAACTTGATGACTCTTGGAAACACGAGATAGCCGGCAGCCTGACTCAGGAACACATCAGCACCGCTGATCTCCTCCTGGAAGACCTGCAGCGCCTTGTCGGTCTCGCGATTGAGCTTGTCGGCAGACGCGGCCAACGCCGAGGCGGCAAACAACAACGTTGCAGCCAGCAGGATGGGTCGCAGGTGAGCTCTATACTTGATCATGAATACGTTTCCTTTGCATGGCATCAGGGCCGCAGGGACCTGCCTCAGGCAGGCAATAATAGCCCAAATTAACGCCGGGCAGCGTATCTCGCTCCCGCTGAACCTGAGCTGAAGGTCGGCGCGCGACGCTCGCCTACCCGGCAGCTGCCAGGTACGCGTCAAGCATCTGGCTGAG
>JBATID010000375.1:0-1624 GCA_049667545.1 Woeseiaceae bacterium | reverse complement strand
CTGATACACGCCGCGGTCAAAGCCAGCTGCGCCTGCAACACATGGACATAGCGGTTCAACTGTTGTCGAAATGCCGGGAGTTGATCGAGTTCACGACGAAACGAGGCGGCGCTCATTCGCAGTGCGGCGCCGGAGCCTTGTACCACCGCTTGCAAGGACGAGGAATTCACGCCCAGGACCAGCGATGTGCCGAGCATGCCCTCATTGCCGATCAGCGCCAGCTCCAGGTTTTTTCGGGCATCGATCGGCACCAGCTGGGAAATGGAACAATCCAGCGGAAAATAGACGTGCCGGATGCGCATCTGCGGCTCCCACAGTACGTCACCGAAAGTTAGCTCGACCTCATCACAAGCTGCAAGCAGATGGTCGCGATCTTTGCGACGAAGGGTGGCCAGCAAGTGATTGTTTGGCATTAGTCTGATTGTCCGCATTCCGGCGGATCAGTCTGTGCAGCAGCGAACATATAGCGAAACGCGTTGAGTTAAACGAGTGAATGAAACGCCTTGCCCGGTGGGATATCCGAAAGCAGCCTGTCAAATTCCTTCTTGACCACGGCGTAGCACTCGCAGACATGTTGCTCCAGTTTGTGCCGGTCCAGCACTTTGATATGTCCGCGGCTGTATTCAATGATGCTGGCATCCCGTAATTTACCGGCGGCCTCCGTGACCCCTTCGCGCCGCACGCCGAGCATATTGGCGATCAACTCCTGCGTCATTGTTAATTCATCGGTGGGCAGGCGGTCGAGGCTCAGCAGCAACCAGCGGCACAGCTGTTGATCAACCGAATGATGCCGGTTGCACACGGCCGTTTGCGACATCTGCGTGATAAGCGCCTGGGTGTAACGCAGCAACAGGTGCATCACCGGCCCGGCACGATTGAATTCCTGCTTCAGGCGCTGCGCCGACAAACGATAGCCATGACCTTCGCTTTGTACGACCGCGCGACTCGGCGTGGTCTCTCCGCCCATGAACAGGGAAATGCCGAGAATGCCCTCGTTGCCGACCACGGCGATTTCAGCCGATGCGCCATCTTGCATGACATACAGCAGGGACACGATGGAATTGGTCGGAAAGTAGACGTGTTGCAGTTGCCCGCCAGACTCGTAGAGCACCTCGCCCAGCTTCAATGGGACCAACTGCAAATGGGGGGCAAGGCGCTCAAACTCGCTTGCAGGCAGTGCTGCGAGCAGGTGATTTTGCTTCGGGTCGTGTGAGGATTCCATGGTAGCGTTCCAGCATACGCCCAAATTGGGTCGTTGTGTCCGGTAACGCACACAGGGACAGAGCTGGCGCCTGACTACGAACCAACAACCCGTTTGTCCATCCGGCGGACACGGCGCTGCAGCCCTTCGTAGAGCCGGGGATTTCTGATGGCCGCTGACCATGCGCTGTAGAACGCCTTTTCTCCGAGGTGGCCGCCACCGCACTGCCAAGCCGGATCGCCTGCGACCAGGCGGGCACGCAAGGCCAACAGCATCCGCGGCAAGTCGATGTCGACCGGGCAGGCATCCTTGCAGGCCCCGCAAAGGGTTTCTCCCATAAAGAGATCCCTGGCGCGGTCGATGCCGACCAGCAGCGGTGTGACCACTGCCCCCACCGGACCGGAATAAGCAGATCCGTAAGAG
>JBATID010000374.1:0-1827 GCA_049667545.1 Woeseiaceae bacterium | reverse complement strand
TCGATTTTCGACAGCAACGGCAGCGCGAAAGCGGCCGTTTTGCCGGTGCCCGTGGGCGCGTGCCCGAGGATATCCCGGCCTTGCATCAGTAGCGGTATTGCCTGGCTCTGAATGGGAGTGGGTATCTCGTAGCCGATTTCGTCCAACACCTGTATCAGGGGTTCGGACAGGCCGAGATCACGAAAACTGTTCGTGCCGGGTCTGACATCAGACTGCGTCATTATTCTGCTCTGGGTAGAAAAAAGCCGGTGGAGACCCCACCGGCAGGCGGAGCATGATAGCATCCGCCGGCTAAATCACCCCTCACCAGGTCCAAACTCTTGATTTCTGCCGCTAATTTGTCGATTCAATTCGGCGCCAAACCCCTGTTCGAAAATGTTTCCGCAACATTCGGCAATGGCAATCGCTATGGCCTTATTGGTGCGAATGGCAGCGGCAAGTCGACCCTGATGAAGATCCTGTCCAAAGAGCTGGAACCTACGGCTGGCAACGTTTCCGTGGAACCCAATGCCCGCGTCGGGCAGCTTTCGCAGGATCAGTTCGCTTACGAGAAATACCGCGTGCTGGACGTGGTGATGATGGGGTACGAGGAGTTCTGGACGGTAATGCAGGAGCGCGATCGGCTCTATTCGCTACCAGAGATGACCGATGAAGAGGGCATACAGGTTGCCCATCTTGAGGTCGAATTCGCGGAAATGGACGGGTATTCCGCAGAATCGCGGGCCGGCGAGCTGCTGGAGGGCATCGGTATCCCGGTCAGCCAGCACCATGGACCCATGAGCGCCATAGCACCGGGCTGGAAGCTTCGGGTGCTCCTCGCACAGGCGCTGTTCTCCGACCCGGACGTACTGCTGCTCGACGAGCCCACCAACAACCTCGATATCAATACCATCCGATGGCTGGAAGAGTTTCTGGATTCCCGCAAGTCGACGATGGTCATCATCTCGCATGATCGTCACTTCCTGAACAGGGTGTGCACGCACATGGCCGACCTGGACTACGGCAAGCTGCAGATTTTTCCGGGTAATTACGACGAGTACATGACCGCCGCGACTCAGGCTCGCGAGCGCATGTACTCGGAGAACGCCAAGAAGAAGGTCAAGATGGCCGAGCTGCAGGCGTTCGTCAGCCGCTTTTCTGCGAATGCGTCGAAAGCGAAACAGGCCACGTCGCGCGCGCGGCAGCTTGAGAAAATCCAGCTCGAAGACATCAAGCCATCCAGTCGCGTCAGTCCGTATATTCGCTTTGATGAGGAAAAGCCGCTGCGCCGCCTCGCTGTTGAAGCGAAGGGCTTGAGCAAGCGTTTCGATGAAGACCCGCTGTTCAAGAACCTCGACCTGACCATCGAGGCCGGTTCGCGCGTCGCGATTCTCGGGCCGAACGGCATCGGCAAGACCACGCTGGTCCGGTGTCTGCTTAAGGACCTCGAGGTCGACAGCGGTGACGTCAAGTGGGCGGAAAATGCGAAGCTTGGTTATTTCGCCCAGGACAACGCGCACGAGTTTGAACATGACATCAGCCTCTTTGAATGGATCGGACAGTGGCAACCCGTCGGTGCGCCTGAACAATTATTGCGTGCGACACTCGGCCGCATGCTGTTTTCCAAAGATGACAGTGAGAAATCCGTCAAGGTTGTTTCAGGTGGCGAACAACGTCGCCTGATGTTCGGCAAGCTGACTTTGCAGCAGCCGAATGTAATCGTGATGGACGAGCCGACGAATCACCTCGATATGGAATCGATCGAGGCCCTGAATCTCGCTCTCGAGAATTACCCCGGCACGCTGATCTTTGTCAGCCATGACAGAGATTTCGTCTCGACGCTTGCCA
>JBATID010000373.1:0-1596 GCA_049667545.1 Woeseiaceae bacterium | reverse complement strand
AGTACGCTAGTATTGTAGGCCATGGCCTGATTCCTCTCCTGTTATCAATGATTTGCTTCACAACAACATTGTAACAAGAGCACTCGAATCAGGCCTTTTTCATTGCGCTAAGTGGGACAGCAGTGGGTCAGAGCACATTACGGTGCTTGCATGATCGGTAAAATGGGGTCAGACCCCATTACGGTGCCTGCATGATCAGGAAAGGACTTCGACCCCGTATCCGCGTTGCGTTTGATCGCCCCCCGGCGATGGGCGGGTTTCGGCGCGTGCTGCCGTTTCGGCGTTCCTGGTTCGCCATCGCCCTCGTGGCTGTTTTCGACCTGATCTTCCTGATCCCGGCGATCATCACGTTTCGGGAAGCGGCTAACGCATGGTCGGGGTTCAACGATTTATTCGACCTGGTCGCCGCGCTGTTCCTGAGCGCGTGGCTGCTCGGCTGGTCCTTCGCCCCGCTGGCACTGACGCTGGTGCTGCTGCTGATGTTGTTCGGCCGCGAGGTCATCAGCGTCGCTCCGGGACGCCTCAAGCTGTTCTTGGGTCTACCGGGCGTAGGCGCTGCTGCGGAGTACGACGTTGCCAAAATGCGAAACCTGCGCATCGAGACCCCTCTGCCGAAGTCGTCCCGGTCCTGGCGCGGTGAGCACATTGCTTTCGATTACGGCGCCAACACGGTGCGGCTCGGATCAGATATCGATGCCGCCGAATTCGACGCGATCAGGCGCGCAGTCGAGTCGGGCAGCGGCATAACGATACGGCAAGGCGACGCGACGCCCGAGGAGCTGGCAGAGACCTGGAAGACTCCCGGTCCCGCAAAGATTCAAACAGCATTCGAGTCGCAAACGGCACCGACGATCAACAGCGAACCGGTGACCTTGAGCTCGGCCTCGACGCTCGCGCTCATCGCCGCCAACCTCGTGCCGCTCCTTGGCACAGCCTATTTCGGCTGGAAACTGAGCGACGTGATGGTGCTGTACTGGGCGGAAAGCGCCGTCATCGGCGTGTTCAACGTCTGCAAGATCATCGTTGTCGGCCGCTGGCTGGCGCTCCTTGCCGCACCGTTTTTCATCAGCCATTTCGGCGCGTTCATGGCCGTGCACTTCCTGTTTCTCTACGGCTTTTTCATCCAGGGACCGGGCGACTGGTCCGGCGGCGACCTGGTCGATGTCATGCGGGTTTTCACGGAGCTGTGGCCGGCGCTGGCCGTGCTGTTCGCCAGTCACGCGCTGTCGTTCTTCATGAACTTCCTCGGCCGCAACGAATACCGTGATCGGACGATGGAAAACCTGATGTCGGAGCCATACTCCCGCATCATCTTCATGCACCTGGTGCTGATCATCGGCGGCGGGCTGACGCTGATACTCGGCGAATCGACGCCGGTGCTACTGCTCGCGATCGCGGTAAAAATCTGGATCGATGTGCGGGCGCACCTGGCGCAGCGCGAGGCTAAACGGCCGGCGGAGTGAGTTCGAGCTGCATGCGGAGCAACGGCCGCTCCCCGTCCCACAGTTCATTGATCTCATTCAACGTTGTCTCAAAGCCGAGTTTCTCGTAAAGCGCCTGCGACTCCGGCAGACCATCGGTGGTGAAGAGATAGAT
>JBATID010000372.1:0-2177 GCA_049667545.1 Woeseiaceae bacterium | reverse complement strand
CACTTCGCCGGCGCCGTCTGGGGCTTCCTGATTACCGGGCTAATGAGCCCAGACCTGTTTACTCGCTTCATTCAAAAGGCACTGCAAGGTCCGAGCTGGCTCTAGACAACAGTGTTAATGGGGTCAGAGTACTTTTCCTGAACGGGCCCGGAGTGCAGCGCGCTGTTCGGTGCGCGTGAAATATACCTTGCAGCGCGCTGCCACCGTTTGTTTACGTGTTGCCGTTCAATGCCGACCAGTTCGTATAGACGTACTCGTCCACGACGCCGTCACCGTTAACGTCAATTTCCAGTGTGACGTTTGAGGTGTCGACGACCAAAATACGAATCGAGCTGCCGTTGGCGCCTGTAATCAGGATCTCTCCCTTGTGCGGATCAAGGTCGCCCGCCGCCTCGACGGCAACAGGTGTTGTGTAATCGATCGTACCGCTGAGACTCTGGATCTCGAGGGTGCCGGAAGCCAGCGCCACGACTGTCTCAGGAAATACGCCGATATCGACCTTCAGGTCATGGTCAAAATTCGTCAGGGCTATGACCTCTCCGGCAGAACTGAACCGGAGTTCGCTGCCGGCAAGATTGAGGCCCAGAACCGGAAAGTCGAGGTTGTCGAGCGTCAGCGTGAAGGATGCATTCGCGGTGACGGACTCAAGGCCATCGTCGATCACGATGTCGGATAGCGTAACGTCGAAACCGAGCAGGAAGACCTCGGTAAGAAAATCGCCCTGGTAACTGGAGACAGTCAGGTCAGCGGTGCCGCTGATGGTGTAGCCTTCGGCGTCGTCGCAGTTGTCAAACACGGCGATGATGCGGTCACCCACAGTCAGCGTATTCGGGTCTGCAAGTGTGGCGGTCGTGTCGACCGTGCCACCGTTCACGCAGGGGCTGATATCCGGAGCCTCGGCGACTGCAGGTTCGATCTTAAAATTCCCGGTGTCCTTCGGTGCCGAGATTCCAAGCGCCTGTATCGGTAGTCCGAAGTCTGTAATGTCGCCGATATCGAAGGCCATACCAATCGCAACAATCAATGTTGAAGACACTGTGGGCGCATTGGCGGCAGTAAGGGGCAGGGTTGGTCCTGCTCCCGGTGGCTGAACTATCGTGCCACCTGATCCACCACCGCCGCCGGAGGCGATGGTAGTTACTATACCGACAGCTAAAAGTGTGGCAATTGCGAAGCCGCGAAAGCCATTGTTGTTGGTAGTCATGGTCTTCCCTCCAGAACGGACGAAACCGCATAAGCAGCGACGCAGCCGAGACCGGCTGCTAGCAGGTCGCCAGGATCGAAGTGCCCGTTCGCGATATAAGCCTGGATGCTCGCCAGGATTGTTGGGTCGGCGCCCAGCGTGGTAGAGCTATAAAGCAGCGCCTCTATCCGTGCCGCTTGTAAACACTCGAGAGCGGCCGCAATGCTGAACCACAGGGCCGCGCCGACGTGCCGAGCGTGCGGGATTCGCCCAAGTAGCATGATGAGTAGCAAAGCGAATGCGTAAGCGTGAAAAAATGAGGGCAGGTTGCCGCCGAGCACGCCAAAAAGTCCTGCGTAGTCCATGTGCGAGTCGGCGAACGGGGCCAGGAACAGGGCCGATGCGCGGTCACGATCGAACAGATAAACCGAAGTGCCGGCTGCGAGTGCGAGGATTGCAGAAAGACTTAATGCGGCGACTTTGACCGCGTGTCGATCGAGCCGTTTTATCGCATACGTATCCACACACCGGCAGTGGCCACGTCTCATGCGGTATCGCCGCCCTGAGGCGGGACCGAACCTTTCTGTCCTGTAACCTGCCTACCGTAAGTACTTGTTCGTATAGGCGCAATCAGGGGTTGTACGGACGACCGCGGTTTTGCAGGCCGCATTCCATTATTATGGTGTGCCCGACCTTCATCAGTTCTAGAACACTCGCGCGGACGAAACTAAAATGGATCGAATGGAATTCCTGATTTACAAGAACGACCTGATTGCCGTGTTTCTTGTTGTGGCCTTGCTTTTTGCCTACCGGGTTTTTCTTCGAAGGGTATCGCGCCGCGATTCGTTGGCTGTGCTTTCTAACGCAGCAACCCTGGCGCGTAACGCATGGGTAGAAACCGTCATGGGAAACCATGCGGACGCCATCCTGGCCATACAAACACTTCGAAATTCAACGATGGCCGCGTCATTCCTGGCGTCGACCGCCATACTCC
>JBATID010000371.1:0-3749 GCA_049667545.1 Woeseiaceae bacterium | reverse complement strand
GCCGGGTCTTCCCAGCGTCGTGCCAGCCAGGCCGCGTAGTGGATGATGCGCAGGCTGCGTAGTGCCTCGACGAGATGCAGTTCTCGCGCATCAAAGCGGCGAAAGGACTGATAGCCCTCGAGCAAAGCGGTTAGCTGCGGCGTTTGTTCTTCGCGGTCACCGGACATGAACATCCACAAGTCCTGCACTGCAGGCCCGTGTCGCGCGTCATCGAGATCAACAATATGCAGTTGCTCGCGATTGACCAGTACGTTGCCAGGATGAAAGTCGCCATGCAGGCGGATCTCGCGTACGTGGCCCGCGCGCTCGTAGCAGGCTTCAACTCCGTCGAGAACCAGTTCGGCAACGCTTTCGTAAGCGTCGCGATTGTCGTCCGGGATAAAGTCGTTTTCCAGCAGGAAGTCGATGGAAGCGACGCCGTATGTGTCGATGCTGATGTTCGGGCGGTGCTCGAATTGCGAGGTCTCGCCCTCAAGGTGAATGCGCGCAACCAGTCGGCCCAATTGGGTAAGCAACTCCAGGTTGTCCAGATCCGGCGCGCGCCCGCCGCGGCACGGATATACGGCCAGGCGAAAATGTCCGCTGTGATGCAACGTTTCGCCACCGAGCGTCAGCGGCGGTACGACAGGGATCTCTTTGGCAGCGAGATCAATGGCGAACGCATGCTCTTCGAGAATCGCCGCATTCGACCAGCGCCGCGGCCGGTAGAACTTGGCAACGACAGGCGAGTCGCTTTCGATGCCAACCTGGTAAACACGATTCTCGTAGCTGTTTAGTGCGAGAAAGCGGCCATCGCACTCGAAGCCCATGTCTGCCAGCGTGGTGAGGATGTCGTCGGGCTGCAGGTCTGCGAAGGCCAGCGCAGCCGCACTATCATTCACGAGACTTTCCTGCGCGAGTCCTTTTTGCGGTCGGATTCCGTCAACGTCTTCTTGCGCAGTCGCAAGTTAGTGGGCGTGACTTCAAGCAACTCATCGTCATCCAGAAACTCCAGCGCCTGCTCCAGCGAAAAGCGGATGGGCGGCGACAAGACCAGGTTTTCGTCGGTGCCCGCGGCACGGATGTTCGTCAGTTGCTTGGCTTTGGTGGGGTTGACCACGAGGTCGTTATCGCGCTGGTGAATGCCGATGATCATGCCTTCATAGACCGGCGCGCCATGGCCGAGGAACAGTCGACCGCGCTCCTGCAGGTTGAACAGGGAGTAGGCGAGAGCTTTGCCCTGGGCCATCGACACCAGTGCGCCGTTATTGCGCTGTGCGATGTGGCCCGGCACGCGCGGTGCGTATTCCTCGAAGACGTGATAGAGGAGTCCGGTTCCGGACGTCGCCGTCAGGTACTCGGTGCGAAAACCGATGAGGCCGCGCGTCGGAATGCGGTAGTCCAGCCGGATGCGCCCCTTGCCGTCCGGCAACATATTGAGGAGCTCGCCTTTGCGGTCGGCAAGGCGGGTCATGACGGCGCCCTGGTGTGCTTCATCGAAGTCGACTGTCAGTTGCTCCCAGGGCTCGTGTTCAGCACCGTCAACGTCGTGCATGATGACTTCCGGGCGCGATACGGCCAGCTCGAAACCCTCTCGGCGCATGTTCTCTACCAGCACCGACAGATGCAGCTCGCCGCGCCCGGAGACCCGGAATTTATCCGGGTCGTCGGTTGCGTCAACGCGCAGCGCAACGTTGTGCTTGAGTTCCTGGTCGAGACGTTCGCGTATTTGACGACTCGTCAGGTACTTGCCATCCTGGCCCGAGAAAGGCGACTTGTTGACCTGAAACGTCATGTTAACGGTGGGCTCGTCGACCGACAGCGCGGGCAGCGCTTCCTCATGCCCCGGTACGCATAATGTGTCCGATATGAACAGTTTGTCGATGCCGCTGAAAACGACGATGTCGCCCGCAGACGCCGATTCTACTTTCTGCCGTTTGAGCCCATGAAAACCGAAGAGCTCGAGCACGCGGGCGCGCCGGAAAGAGCGATCCGGCGCAACGACGCTCACTGACGCATTGGCACGCAACGTACCACGGCTGATGCGTCCGATCCCGAGGAGGCCAACGTAGGTATCATAGTCAAGGCTAGACACCTGTAGTTGCAGCGGGCCGTTGATGTCAACATCCGGCGGCCGCACGTGCTTGACGATGGTCTCGAACAATGGCGTCATGTCGCCCTCACGAATGTCGGCGTTATCGCCGGCATAGCCATTAAGCGCCGACGCATAAACGATCGGAAAGTCCAGCTGTTCGTCGGTTGCACCGAGGCGATCAAACAGGTCGAACGTCTGATCGAGTACCCAGTCGGCACGCGCGCCATCGCGGTCGATCTTGTTGACGACGACCACCGGAACGAGCCCTTGTGCGAACGCCTTTTGTGTAACAAAACGGGTTTGGGGCATGGGCCCTTCGACGGCATCGACCAGCAGCAGGACGCTATCGACCATCGAGAGCACTCGCTCAACCTCGCCGCCGAAGTCGGCATGACCCGGCGTATCGACGATATTGATGCGATAGCCGTTCCAGTCGAGCGCGGTGTTCTTCGCCAGGATCGTGATGCCACGCTCACGTTCGAGATCGTTCGAGTCCATCACACGATCAGGCACGGCGGCCCGTGGTCCCAGCGTACCGGATTGCTGTAGCATCTGGTCAACAAGGGTCGTCTTGCCATGGTCGACATGCGCGATAATCGCGATGTTGCGTAATTTTGAAATATCAGGCATTTGCAGTGGTGCTCGGCGAACAGGCGGCGGATTATAGAGTCCCGACCTGCTAATTGATACGACAGAGTGAGCATGGAATATGAAAAAGTTTGGCTGGATACCGGCGTTGTTGATCCTGCTGTTTGGCTGTGGCGGGCAATCAGGCCCGGCATTTGACCCGGCGGCTCACGAGGCTGAGGTGTTGGAATGGCGGGCAGGGCGCCTCGAGCGCCTGACTGCCCCGATGGGCTACCTCACGCAAACGGGCTTGTTTTGGCTGGAAGCGGGCACCTACAGCTTCGGCGCCGCGGCCGATAACGATGTCGTTTTTCCGGGCGATGCAGCGCCGGTTATTGGCAGCTTTGTCGTTGATACGAACGGCATCCGGATGCTCGTTGCACCGGACGTCGAGGTGCGCAGTGAAGAGGAGTCGGTTACTGATCTGCAGATGCTCGATGACACAACGCCGACGCCGACCCTGGTGACGCATCGAACGCTGGCATGGAGCGTGGTGCAGCGCGACGATCGTTTTGCGGTCCGTCTGCGTGATTTCGCGAATCCATTTCTGGCGACCTTCGGTCCTCTGCCGTATTTTGATATTGACCCGACACTTCACGTAACAGCTGTTTTGCGGCCATACGCTGCGCCGCGGGTGGTCAACGTCGGCACTGTCATCGAGGGGCTTGGTTACCATCCGACGTCGCCAGGGACGGTCGAGTTCGAGATCGCCGGTGAACGTTATGATCTCGAGGCCTATGAATCCGGCGAGAGCCTGTTCTTTGTTTTTGGTGACGCGACCAACCGTGACGACACCTACGGTGCGGGCCGCTTTTTATACGCCGATGCGCCCGGCGCGGACGGTACAACCATCCTGGACTTCAACCTGGCCTACAGCCCGCCCTGTGCGTTCAACGATTTTTCGACCTGCCCGGTGGCGTCGCCAAGGAACCGGCTACCGATCAGAGTTGAGGCTGGCGAAAAATACAATGAAGCGTTGCATTACGCGGCGGTCCCTGTTCACCAGGCCCCGGCGCACTACCTAATCGCGCAGTTCAAAGCTCAGGCC
>JBATID010000370.1:0-9778 GCA_049667545.1 Woeseiaceae bacterium | reverse complement strand
ATTCGCCGCCATCGGTGACAGCAGTACAGCCAGTAAGGCCAAATAAATACTTTTTGTTCTTTGCATTGTCTCGTCCCCTGAAATCAAGATGCATTTGTAATGCAGGAATCGGGCCAATTTGACGATTAGCATTTTTATCAATGGGTTATCGTTATATTAGGAAAAGCGCATACGTAAATATGTAAAGAAACCCGACAGTATTTGGGGAGAACGAGGCGATGTCGGGTTTGGGTCAACAGCGGAAATAGATAATACCCCGAAAACAGCCTCTTGAGCGGCCGGTTTTGGTGGCATAGCGGAAGTAAAATTCAAAAAAAAAGGGCCGCTTGCGCTGCCCATCGTTGTACCAATAACAGACCTGTTATCTGGTGTTGATCTTTTCTGCCCAGCCGTCGGCGATCGACTTGGCGGCGTCTTTGCCACCGAGACCGAACGCGAGTGCCGTTGCAACTGCGACGCTGCCGAGCGTAAAGCCGAAGGCCATCGTGACAATATTGTCGGCGAGGCCCATCGCTTTCAGGCCCATCGCCAGCACCAGGCCAAGAATCGCAATTCTCGCGATATTTGCAATACCGCCATTTCCGTGACTCGCCAGCTTGTTGTATGCAATCGTGCTCAGGAAGTTACCGATGATCAAGATAACGCCGCCAACCAGGATGCCGCCACCAAACTCCAGCACGCTGGCGAACACGTTGGAGATGATATCGATTCCAAGGATGTTCACGGCAGCGGTAGCCGCGGCCACCATCGAGAAGAACATGATCGCAGTACTGACGAGTCGTGTCGGTGTGAACGATTCGGTGAACATGCCTTGTATGCCCATCTTTTGCGGCAAGGCATTGATGTTGGCACCCTCGAGGAGACCGCTAACAATGAAGACGACAAATTTCGCGGCGAAGAACACAACCAGCAAGATGATGCCCGCGCCAATAATGTTGGGCACCGCGGCCATCAGTTTCTCGATCATTGCCGAAGCTGGATCCGAGATTGCCGGGATGTTGAGGACGCCGAGTGCAGAAACCGCGATCGGTAACAGGATGATGGCCATGATCAGCGCGCTACCGAATTTGGCAATACTGATGTCTTTGCTGCCGAGGCGTTCGGCCAGCTGCTTGTCAACCTTCGCCAGTCCAACGCCAGCCAGTTGTGACACGATTTTGGCGATGATCCAGCCCGCATAGCCGATGACGCCGGCGCCAATAATGTTGGGTAGTGCGCCCATGATCTTGTTTAGCAGGCTTTTCAGTGGCTCCAGTACGTCCGTCAGGCCGAAATGTTGCAGCACTGCGATGAGTACGAATATTGTCAGCACCGCTTTGACCAAGGAGGCAATTGGCGACACCAGGTCCGTCACCGAACCGTCCGCATTGGTGCGGTGCAGCGCTGATACTGATGTAAGCATGCGTTTCAAGACACCGATGAACATCTTGACGATAAATAGACCGATGATGAGAATCGCAAGGCCGAGCAGTGCGTGGCCAAACGCGCTGGAGCCTGCCGGTCCCAGGAGATCCGTGAACTTGCCGATAATGTCATTCATTGTCTGACGCTCCCGTGTGTCGTTTTGCTTGGCGAGTAGCCAAATCAGCAACGTCTGATTATGCCGGGCCAGGGCTGGTGCAATTGTCAAGAATTGTGTCTTCGCAACGGGATGACTGGAAAAAAAGCGTAGACGTTGTTTCGCGAAATCGGTTAGGTGCTGTCAATCGGTACTACTCCGAATGGTTTCTTGGTGGCAGAGGCTTATAAGTGGTTTGCTGGCGGAGGATCGCCAGTGTTGTAACGGGATGGAGGTGTGTCGTACGTCAATCCTGCGCAATATCGAGCCCCGCGACAGGGCGGTTGATGTACGACGGACGGCGCCCCGCACCCGCAGCAACGGGGAGTCCTTCGAGGGCTTTCCGAAACGCCGCTGGATGGAGATGAGTGAGCCCCCCTGGGTGAAAGTGGCAGAGAAGGAGGAGTTCTATCGGCATGAACTCGGTTACGGCACGCTGACGAAAGCCGTCACGCTGCCGCAAAGAGTGGATTCTGGAAATGTCCATACCGAGTTACGGGACGGTATCCTCTCAGCCACGCTCCTGGAAATCCGTGCGGCAGAACGGCACACGGCTAAAGTCGCCTGACGACGAGCGTGTGCACAATCGCCGGGACGGCTACGGCCGCCCCGGCTTTTTAATTGGATTGCTGCGGTGTTTGGCGAGCCGCTGGACGCCGTCTTCTCTTATGAACCTGGTTCCAGATGATGCGTGCGCCCAGCAGCACGGCGAGAATGACCGCGTAGATCAGTGGTTCCGTGATGTCTTTCTTGACCTGCCACCAGTAGTGCCAGACGCCGAGAATTCCGATGAGATAGGTCGCGTTGTGCAAGGTCTGCCAGCGCCGACCCAGGCGCCGCCGGGCGGCATTGGTTGAGGTTGCTGCGAGCGCGGTCAGCAATACCAGCGCCACAAAGCCTATGGTGATGAACGGCCGCTCGACCAGGTCTTCGAGTATCGCTGCCAGCAGCAGGCCCTGATCGAGGACCAGCCATGTCACGAAGTGCATCAGCACGTAGAAAAACGTGAACAGCCCGAACATTCGGCGAAAGCGCGCCAACCAGTTCCAGCCGGTAATCCGGCGCAGCGGCGTCACGGCGAGCGTAATCATGATGAAGCGCAGCGCCCATATCCCAAAGCGGTCCTGAATCTCCTCGACCGGATTCGCGCCCAGGCGTCCCGTCAGCTCAAGTGCGTCGGTGACAACCAGCGCGAGTGGCGCCAGGCAAAGCGCGAATACGAGCGGCTTCCAGATCAATCGAACTTGCTTGAGGGTGTCCAACAGAAACTAGAAATTGCGGCGCAGGTCGAGGCCTTTGTACAGGTGAGCGACCTCGTCTTCATAGCCGTTGAACTTAAGCGTCGGCTGCTTGCTGGCGAACAGGCCGGCACCAATACGACGCTCGCGCGCCTGGCTCCAGCGCGGATGGTCCACTTCCGGATTCACGTTGGCATAAAAACCGTACTCGCGCGGCTGCGACATATTCCAGCTGGTCTTGGGTTGGCGCTCGGTGAAACTGATGCGCACGATTCCCTTGATACTCTTAAAGCCATACTTCCACGGCACCACGAGTCGAATCGGTGCGCCGTTCTGGTTCGGTAGAACTTCGCCGTAAAGTCCGACCGCCAGGATCGACAGCGGATTAGTGGCTTCAGCAATCGTCAGACCCTCGCGGTACGGCCAGTCGAGAGACCGCCGCCGCTGCCCGGGCATGCGCGTCGGATCATTCAGGGTCTGAAAGGCTACGTATTTCGCTTTTGACGTTGGCGCGAGTGACTTGACGACGTCAGCGAGAGAAATACCGACCCAGGGAATCACCATTGACCATGCCTCGACGCAGCGCAGTCGATAAATGCGTTCCTCGAGATCGAACGGTTTTATGAAATCATCGAAGTCGAACGTGCCGGTTCTTTCGGCTTCGCCGTCCACCGTGATCTTCCACGGCCGCGTCTTGAAATCCTGCGAGTACGCCGCGGGATCATCCTTGCCGGTGCCAAATTCGTAGTAATTATTGTAAGTCGTGATGTCGTCATAGCTGTTCGGTGCTTCGTCCGTGCTGTACGGGCTCGCACTGACATCGGCCAGCTTGCCGCGGCGCTCCTGCGGCACCATGGCACCGAGCGCCGCAGGCGCAAGTATCGACCCTCCAGCGATGGCTCCCGCGCGCATAAAATCACGCCGATTCAGGTAGTTTTCTTTGCTCGTAATCTCGGACGGGCGGATCTCAGACGGCTTTTTGATCAACACGGATTTAATCCTCACGTTACAGTGTCCCCACACAGACCGGGACAGAGCGGCAAATATTGCACAATTTGGCGTACCAAATAGCGTTGGCTACAATTTGTTACGAGGAGGGCGATATCAATTACCCAAAAAGAACCGCTACAGCCAACGTGCTGCTGCTCTACTACGCTGCCACCGCGGTCTTTCTGATCCTCGACTTTGCGGTCGGCTTCAACGTCCGCCTATCGTTCCTGGAGCCTTACCCGGAGGCGCGTCTCGCCTATTACGGCATCTGCTTCTTCTGCCTCGGGATGATGGTCTGGCGGCCCGCCTGGACCGAGTTGATCGGGGCTTTTGAGTCGCTGGTTACGCTGATCGCGCTGATATTCGGCATGGGGATGCGCACGCTCGTCCCGACTGATCGAATGCTGGAGAGCGCCGCAGGGCCGGTAACGATTCAGGAGATCATCAATTTTCTCCTGGCGGGCAGCATCGCCTACGTTGCGTGGCGGCACGGGATTAGTCGCCTTCAAGCCCGATAAAGACTCTAAAAATCTCTAAAAGTTCTTAAGTTCTAAAAAAAATACCCTGACAGCATCTGAAAACCGACTGCCTGTGGTCCTGCCTCGCGATACCAGTGAATTTTCACCCAAAAATCCGATAAAACTCACTAATTGTGGTCATAAATAGGTCTTTATCCACTAAAATTCGCGAAAATCCTAAAACAGCCATGAAATAATCTGTCCCGCTGGTACAGGTAAACTCATAGCTATCTCTGCATTTTTTACGATTTTTTCGACTTTTCGGCACATCTTCTCGAAAAGTGCTAACTTTCTGCGACCCCGAGCGTCCAAATAACACAAGGTCCGGCGTTCAGCCTGAATTCAAGGTCATGGCGGCAAACTTGAAATCGTCGGCCAAGCCCCGATTTCATCCTCTACGCAGGAGGCATCAAGCAATGACTGACACACAGTTCAACCACGTTCTGGATAACGACCGTGCACGGCCGTCGGCCGCGCTGCATGTGGATGTCATCGCTGACCTGGTTTGCCCGTTTTGCTTCATTGGCAAACGCCGGCTCGATGTGGCGCTGCGGGCGGTGCAGGGACCCAACGATGTGAGCTGGTACCCGTTTCAGCTCAATCCAGAGATACCTGCAGCAGGTCAGCCATTCGATGAATACCTGCAGCAGCGATTTGGCAGCCATGAGAACGTCGAACCGGCGCTGCAGTACCTGGTTGAGGCAGGCAAAGATGCCGGCATCGAGTTTCGCTTCGATTTGTTACGACACGTGCCGAATACCGTGCAGTTGCACCAGTTATTGCAGCTTGCCGACATGCGCGGACTGAATCAGTCGGCACTGGCGGAAGACTTGCTGTCTGCTTTCTTTGAAAGGGGCCGCAATATCGGTGACCGCGATGAGCTAACCGATATCGCCGCCGCCCATGGGCTGTCGGCCGATGATGTTGCGGCAGCTGCCGACAGTGACCAGCTTCGGCAGATCGTTTTATCGCGAGAATCGCAGGCGCGCGGCAGCGGCCTTGTTGGCGTACCCGGCTACCTGATGAATCGCCGCCTGCTGGTTGTCGGTGCGCAAAGTGCCGACGTCATGATCAAAGCGTTTGACCAGGCAATGTTCGGCGCCGGCAACGACTCGTTGGGATCACCCGCGCTGCACTAACCAGTCCAGGATCAGGCGATTCACAGCAGCCGGTTTTTCCTGCTGACTCCAGTGTCCGCAATCCTCGAGCATGTGGATAGTAAGATCGGTAACCAGCGGCTGCATCGCTTCGATTTGCTCCGGTGCGACGATAACGTCGTCGACCGCGCCAATGAACAGCGTTGGGATTGTAATCGTCGGATCAAGTCCTTCGGTAACCTGCCAGTTATGCGTCCAGTTGCGGTACCAGTTGATCGGGCCCGTGAATCCGCTTTTTGTAAACGCCGCTGCGTAGTAATCGCGTTCTTCCGCAAGCAATAACGGCTCGCCAAAATGCTGTTCCTGCTTTAGTAAGCGAATGAAATTCACGGCCTTGCGGTCCGCTGGCAGGCTGTCGAATCGCTGTCGGGAAATCTGTCTGTGACGCATGACGACGTCAAAGAAATGGGCAGGATTTTCGGCGAAGACCCGGTCAGCTTCGTCGGAGTCCTGAAAATTGACAATATAAAAACCGTCGCCGTAGCGCTCGCGCATCATCGTGATCGGGTCGATCGGTGGCCGGCGAAAATACGGAATATTCAGGACGATCAGCTTCTCGATTCGATCCGGCGCCAGCATCGCCATGTGCCACAGCAGTATCGCGCCCCAGTCGTGGCCAATGAACGTGGCACGCTCAAGTTCTAACGCGTCCAGCAGCCCGTGCAGATCGCCTATTAGATCTTCGGCCCGATAGTCAGACACGTTGGGAGGCGCTGCTGTATTGCCGTAACCGCGCTGGTCTGGTGCGATTGCTCGATACCCGGCCCCGGCCAGCGCCGGTAGCTGGTGGCGCCAGGAGTAGGCGAGTTCCGGAAAGCCATGCAGCAGAATGATCGCGGGACCTTCGCCTTGTTCGTAGACGGCCATCCGGATACTGTTGGTATCGATAAAATATGGTTCAGGAAACATTCGACTGATTTGACAGCAAACAGCGACAATCTGCAAAAGGCGCGTAAGCGGTTGCTCGAACTGCGAGAGAGCAAGTGATCAGCGCAGCAGCGATTGCTAGGCAGATTCTGGTCCTGACGCAAGTCGCCTGTGTCGAAACGCCGATAAGAATCCCGATTTCGACCTTCGTGTCACGCTTCGATCAAGCCAGTCGACGATGGGTGCAAACTGCTGCAGGTCCTGCTTCACCCTGGAGTAGGGTAACTCGCAAATGCCCAGGCCGGCATTCGCCGCATGCACGTAATTCTGGCTGTCGCGCAATACCGCGATCGTTGGTGTGTCGAAACTCGCCAGCACGCGTAACAGCATCTCGAGACTCTTGGTGTTCTGGCGCGTGCGATTGGCGATGACCGCGACCGGCTTTTCGAACTCGGTCCTGACCAACAGGTTGGCAATAAACCGGGTTGAACTATGAATATCGAATGCCGACGGCAGGACTGGCACAAGAATGCAGTCGGCGGCTTGTGTCAGCTGCGTGATATCCCGATCGATCAGGGCGGCTGGTGTGTCTACAATAATCGTATCGATTTGCCGGGGAATTCGCAGTGCGCCGCGCTCGGCAACTTCGCCGGACGAGCTGCACGTCATCCCGGCGATCGGCAGGCTGTCGTGTGGTCGTGATCGCAGCCAGTGCGTCGTATAACCCTTCGGATCGTTGTCGATCAGTAAAGGTCGGGACCCGCGCAGGGCAAGGTGGGAGGCGAGGTTGGTCGCGAGCGTGGTCTTGCCGCAGCCGCCCTTGGGATTCAGGATGACGATTTGCTTAACGTTGTCGTTGTTTGGCGCAATGATCATGGTCGGGTTGCGAAATACTCTGGTCTGATTCGAGGCCGTGCGAGGCCCGGCGGTGCTACTGGTTTGCCTTACGCCTGCGCGATGATACTCCTATCCGCTGCACGCGTTCCAATACAGGTTACCTTACGTACAAACCACTATCGATGAAATCGAGCGGCGGCCCAATGTACAAAATGTGAGGTGTAACCCTCTGGTCCGCGCCCTAGTGAAGGCAGGAGGTGTTTCATGAGTCCCTGCTCAGTCGTTCAGGCGCTGCGCTGCTGTCAAGCCGCAGTGCTTTTCCTCGCGTTCGCAATGGCTATCCCTGCGCTCGCCCATGAGACGCAGGAAAAAGTTGAGGACCCGGGATTTCGCCCCGAAAGCGGGCAGGCAGCCGCGTTTATTGAGTCATTTGATAACGCGACGATCGCAGTCTATCCGTCGATTATTCGCAAAGTCGACAGGACCGCATACTCCTACACATCAAGAGAGCGGATCATCGCGTCGTTAAATGCGGGCGGTACAGCAACCGCGATTGTCGCCAACAGCCGCATCAACATGGGTGTTCTGCACGGCGGATCCCAGTGGGAGTGGTTCCAGAACGGTATTCAGGCGGTGTCCAGCGAGGTGCAGAGAAAAGCACGGGACGTCGATTACAGCCTGGTCATGGAGTTTCTGTTCCCACCCGGTAACCAGTCCATTTTCGGTGTTCACATATACATCCTTGATCGCAACGGCGAGAACGCTTTCTCGTTCCTGATGAATTCGCACCATCGCTCGTTTGTCGATGCCAACATGGTTGTGAAAGACTCATCGGAAGCCGCATATACCAGCGTGATCGAAAAAGCGACACAGCTTGGTCTCACTGCTCTCACGGCACAGATCGAACAGGCGCGGGAGTAAATCGGGCGCACGGACCTTGCGAAACGACTTGCTTGCTACACGCTAGTCCTGCGACGGGTCGACAAGCACGCCTTTTAGAACAGTGACGGCATGCCCTGCGAGAAACACGCGGTCGGCGGCGACGCGCACCCGCACGATTCCGCCGCGAGCGGACGCTTGAAATGCTGTCATTTCAGTCTTGCCCAGCCGCTCGCTCCAAAACGGTCCCAGCGCACAATGTGCCGAGCCGGTAACCGGGTCTTCGTTGACGCCGGCATTCGGGGCGAAAAAGCGGGAGACGAAGTCGAAACCCGGGTCATCCGCTGCGCTGGTCACGATCACCCCGCGGAACGGTAATGCGCACAGCGTTTGAAAGGCCGGCTTGATGGAACGCAGAACGTGCTCCGACTCAACCAGCACCAGGCGGTCGAACTTTGACGTCCCTTGAAAAATCGAGTCGCAGCCGAGGGCGTCGCAGACTTCCTCCGAGTGCTCGGCCGGTCCGACCGGGGTAGCCGGAAAATCAAGCTCTATGAGATCGTCTCGCTGAACGCAGGTCAAATCACCGCTCTTGCTAAGAAAGCGAATAGCGCTGCCGCTTGCAACGAGTTTTTCCGACCACAACGCGTGGGCTGATGCGAGCGTCGCATGGCCACACAGGTCGACTTCGATGGTGGGCGTAAACCAGCGTATTTCGAAGCCCTCACGGGCAGGACGTACAAAGGCGGTCTCCGACAGGTTCATCTCCGCGGCGACAGCCTGCATCCATGCAGCATCGCGTTCCTGCTCCAGCAGGCAAACCGCCGCCGGATTGCCCGCAAACGGGCGGTCCGTAAATGCATCGATTTGCAGGCACGTGATTCCGGTCACTGTGGTCAACTCAGAGTTTCACGCCGAGCGCGGAGATCAGCCAGCGGCTCAGCGGCATGCGCAGAATGGGTATCAGGAATCGATAGAGTCGACCTGAGATGTATACGTCGCGACCTTTTTCGAGCGCCATCAGCCCCTCGCGAACGACAACGTCAACGTCGTACCAGATGAAACCCGGTGTCGAGCGCTTCATTTCCGTGAGTTTCTCGGATGCGTGAAAATCCGTGTGCGTAAATCCGGGGCACAAAGCGGTGACATGAACACCCTCGTCGCGCAGCGCGACTGACAGTCCCCTGGATAAAGCGACGAGGTAAGCTTTTGTCGGTCCGTAGCTGTAGTCGCCGGACACCGTCAGCAAGCCGGCAACTGACGCGACGTTGAGCACCCGCCCGTATCCCCGCTCGCGCATTGGCGGGATAAAGAAGTGACACATCGCGGCGACCGACGTTGTCATGAGCTGCAGGTAGTGGCCGTTGTCCGACCAGCTACGGTCACTCAGCAGATCAGGGCCGCTGGAGCCCGCGTTATTGACCAGGTAATGCACGTCAAGGTCGCGCCTGCGGGTCTCCTCGAAGAGTGCCGGCGGTGCGGCCGGGTCGGACAAATCCGCCTGGATGACGTCAACAGCGACGCCATGGGCCCCGCGTAGCTCCGCGGCCAGCGCTTGCAGCTGCTCCTCGCGCCGCGCCACCAGGACAAGGTCCTTGCCCGCAGCCGCGAGTTGGCGAGCAAGCTCGCGCCCGATGCCGGCCGAGGCGCCGGTGATTAGTGCTCTGTGCTTCGACATGCCGATTCCTGTTTGGGGGCTGACTGCATGATAAACCGGTTTTTTTCCCTTTCGCC
>JBATID010000369.1:0-2244 GCA_049667545.1 Woeseiaceae bacterium | reverse complement strand
TCCCGACGCCTCAAAATAGCCGACGCAGGACTCTTCAAACGACAGGCTGCAATACTCGAGCAAATCTTCAATTACCGACCGCGGGTCCGACAACAGCTGCTCAAAATTGACCACGTGGATCGCCTCCGGAATCACCTGCAGCCAGTGATCGGTCAGCTTGTGGTACGCAACGAGATAGTGCGCAAGTTCTTCAAGGTTGTTGGAATAAGGATGACCGTTTGCAAACAGCGTCTTGAAGATGGCGTAACAGGTATCCATCGGGTCCCGCTGCAACAACACCATCCTCGCTTTCGGCAGCGCCAGGCGAATAAAACCCATGTACATGAAATTGAGCGGCTGCGCGTCAACAAAGTGCGCCATCACACTCGTCGCCGGCCGCGCCGCCGCGATATAGTCCTCGCCGAGCGCCGCATAATCGACACTCAGCGACTTGCTCGCGAGTTCTGTTGACGATGCGGCAGGCATGTCAGGTAGTCGCATGCAATGATCGACGATCTTCTGCGGCAACGTCATCGTCTCGCCATAAGATGTAACGACCGAGTGGCTCTCGAGCACCCGCTCGACCAGCGTTACGCCGGTCCTTGGCAGGCCGATGACGAAGACCGGTTCCGCGTTGATATGGCCGGCAATATCGCGCTCAAATTGCTCAGCCCTGTATGCATCTCTGATCGCGTAAATTTTTTCCAGATCTCTTTTCGGGTCGTAGTTCAGTCCCTGGCGGCGCAACGCATTACCTTCGGCAAGAATCTCGAATGAGCGTTTGTAATCCCCAATATCTTCCAGTTCCTTGGCGAGCGCGTAACTCAAACGTACCCGGTCCCCGGGGCGATCCGCGGCACGTGAGTACGCGGCTTCCAGCGCCGCGACATTGTTGTCCTCTTCCGACTTGGTACGCAGGTTTGCGCGCAGCAGATGTGCGCTCGGTTCGTCGGGGTTTATTTCCAGGCAGCGGTCCACCGCCTGTCGAGCGGCGTCAGCTTCGCCCAGCGAATGCAATACGGCTGCCAGATTGAAGTGGTGCTGACTGGCGTCAGGCTGCAGTTCACACGCACGCAGGTGATGTCGTTTTGCGTCTTCGGGTAGCCCCAGGTAGCTCAGCACCTTGCCAAACTGCGCAGCGTGCATCGGCGTATCAAAAACATGGTCGGCAAGCTGCTTTGCAAGCGCGGTGGCCACCTCCATGTCACCGGCTTTGCCGACGCACTCTACGCGCTGCAGTAACCACTCGGGCTGATTGGGAGAAATCTCGACTGCCCGCTGGATCGCCTGCAGTGCGACCAGTGGTTCTTTTACCAACAAGGCCAGCTTGCTCGTCGTATACCATCCGGACCCATACCCGGGGAATTGCTGGTTCAACCGGTCGCACGCGCTCGCGGCTTCACGCAGTTTGCCGTCACGGATCAGGTTCCGGACCTGCGCTTCCAGGTCTGCTGCACTGCTGGTATTCACGGGTTGTTTGAGTCTCTTTTCCAGGTACCCGGATCAATAATGGCTTCGGGCGCGCCGTAACGATAACCTAAAGCAGCAAACCGAACGATAGCCACGATCAAGCTGCTCAGTATGCCAGCACCGGGAACGTCACATTATGGGAATATTTATCCGCAACGCCGCCATGAGCGACGCTGCAATAATCGCCAGCAATAACTCGTTGATGGCAGAGGAAACCGAGGGCCGGACGCTGGATCCTGACATTATTGGCCCCGGCGTCGCGGCGCTGCTGGCCGATGTCGGCAAAGGCCGCTACTGGGTGGCAGAGTCCGCCGGACGGATCGTCGGGCAGCTGATGGTGACCTACGAATGGAGCGACTGGCGCAACGGCACGCTGTGGTGGATCCAGAGTGTCTATGTTGCGCCCGACTTTCGGCGCCAGGGTGTGTTCTCGGCGCTGTACCATCATGTAGAATCCCTCGCAGCAGCGCAGCCGGACGTGTGCGGCCTGCGGCTGTATGTCGAGGACAACAACCACCGCGCGCAACGAACCTACGAGGCGCTCGGGATGGCCAAGCCAGGCTACGTCGTAATGGAATCGATGCTCGACAAACGCGATAACGACTGAGGTAATTGCAATGCTCAAAATTGGGACCAAAGCGCCGGAGTTCGTCCTGGCCAATGATCGCGGCGGCGAGACGTCGTTATCCGAGTTACTGCGCGATGGCCCGCTCGTGCTGTATTTTTACCCGGCTGACTTCACGCCCGGCTGTACCAAGGAAGCCTGCTCGATTCGTGACATTCATGACGACATCC
>JBATID010000368.1:0-7766 GCA_049667545.1 Woeseiaceae bacterium | reverse complement strand
ACAGCAGGGTGTCCCACAGGATTCTGAAGTCGTCGATCATTGGTCTCTACCTGTGCAGCGTCGCTGCTGGCCTAGCCTTTGCCCCGGGTGCGGGTCTTGCCCTGTTGCGCGTTTTTCTCGATGAACTCGATGATCATGCCGGCCACGTCCCGATCGGTTGCCTTTTCAATGCCTTCAAGGCCCGGACTCGAGTTTACCTCCATGACGACAGGTCCGTGATTGGAGCGCAGCAGGTCAACACCCGCGACATTCAACCCCATCACTTTCGCTGAACGGACCGCCGTCGAGCGTTCCTCCGGCGTGATCTTGATCAGCTTCGCACTGCCGCCACGGTGCAGGTTGGAGCGAAACTCGCCGTCTTTGCCCTGCCGTTTCATGGAGGCGACGACTTTGTCGCCGACCACGAGGCAACGAATATCAGCGCCGCCGGCCTCCTTGATAAATTCCTGCACCATGAAGTTCGCTTTGAGGCCGCTGAAGGCTTCAATGACACTTTCGGCGGCCTGCTTGGTTTCCGCCAGAACGACGCCAACGCCCTGCGTACCTTCCAGCAACTTGATAACAACCGGGGCGCCGCCGACAAACTGCAGCAGATCCTCGGTATCGTCCGGCGAATTGGCAAACCCGGTGACCGGCAAACCAATGCCCCGGCGCGCCAACAGTTGTACGGCCCGCAGTTTGTCGCGGGATCGCGTTATGGCCACCGATTCGTTGACCGAATAAACGCCCATCATCTCGAACTGTCGTACGACCGCCGTACCAAAAAACGATACCGAGGCACCAATACGCGGAATGATGGCATCGACGCCGGTGATCGCTTCGCCCTTGATGTGAATGCTGGGGTTATGACTGGTGATGTTCATGTAGCAGCGCTTGTGATTGATAATCGGCATTTGATGTCCGCGCTTTTCGCCCGCCTCGACGAGTCTCTTCGTAGAGTAGAGATTTCTGTTTGTGGAAAGCACTGCAATCTTCATTGTCCAGGTCCTTGTTTTTGACGGTCGCCAAATGCAGCGCCGTCCTCTAGATAGGTGTCGGGTCATCGTCGTGGCTGGCCGCAAAATTCTCGACCAGGTTTTCGACTCGCGGAATGCTCGAAAATGCGCCCAGGTTAAATAGCGCGTCGCCCTCGTGAGCCAGGGGGAGGTTGCTTTGCCCAATCACGATCCCATCGAACGGTGCCAATACGGCCGCTTCCGCATCGCCGACCGGGTTGCTGATCATGGCGATTTTCTGGCCTTTATGTACGCTGTTGCCGAGCCTCACTTTTGAGGAAACTATGCCACTGTCCGGGGCTCTCACCCAGCTTGTCGATTTGGCGACTACCGGTGTCGCCAGTCTTGGATTCTTGAGGGCGGGCAGCATTCCGATGTGTCGCATCACGTGCAGTATGCCTCGCAATCCGGCGCGAATGCTGATTTCATCGAAACGCAGCGCTTGGCCAGCCTCGTAAATCAGTACCGGCATGCCACGCTCGAACGCGCATGCGCGCAACGAACCGTCACGTATGTCCGAATTGATAATGACCGGCGTGCCGAAGACCCGGGCGATATCAAGCGTTGCTGGATGATCCAGGTTGGCGCGAATTTGTGGCAGGTTGGAGCGGTGCAGGGCGCCCGTGTGCAGATCGATACCATATTCGGCCTTGGAAACAATTTCTTTTATGAAGAGGTTGGCAAGGCGTGCGGCAATCGAACCCTTTGCGCTCCCGGGGAACGAGCGATTCAGGTCGCGCCGATCCGGTAAGTAGCGTGACTGGTTGAGAAAACCGTGCACGTTGACTATCGGTATAGCCAATAAGGTACCGCGTATGGACTTCAGTGCCTTGCGCCTGAGCAGGCGGCGGATGATCTCGACGCCGTTCAATTCGTCGCCGTGGACGGCGGCGGAGACAAACAACACGGGACCAGGTTTGCGACCACAGATAACCTCGACCGGCATGTGCAGCGAAGTCGACGTGTAAAGATCCGCAACCGGCAGATCAACGGTTACCCGTTGGCCGGGCGAGATAGTTATGCCGCCGATTTCAATTGAAGTATTACGTGCCACGTTTGCTTTCCTTGACTCTCTTTTTCTTACCGACCACGTACGATCGCGCCGGGTTGACCAGTGCACGCGCCTTCATTGCGGTGCGTCCAAGCAGCATGCGAAACAACATGTTGTCACGCGCCGTCAATGTGACCTCTATTGGCCATTGGTTTTGGCCGATTTTCAGCACGGTGCCAATGACAAAGCGCTCTTCTTTATGCCCGCCCGAATCCGTTACAACGCGTTTATCCAGCACATCGGCCTGGCACGTAATAACGCTGTCGTTATCTTTCTGTAAGGGGTGCAATCGAAACTCCACTCGGTCACGCCCGCCCTCAGAAAACGGACGTAATTCAAAGGCGTGAAGTGCCGACGTACGCGCACCGGTGTCGATTTTTGCCTTTATCTGCGAGATTCCGAGCTCGGGCAAGCTGACCCATTCGCGCCAGCCAAAGGTGAGTAACTTGTGTGACTCTTCCACGTATGCCTCTTCAATTTTCGATTAACCAGTGGAATCGTACGCCAGTGACCACCGCTGCGGAACTTAATATTGCGATCAACTTATGCCGGTAATTCCAGCAGCAGTGGCAAACATCGCGTCGCCTTAGTCATGATCGCGTTTTCCTTCCGAATAACCCGCGACCAGTCTGTTGATCGACAGGGACAGATTTTCCCAGGTCGTATCCACCTCTCTCGCGTGGTCATGCCATGCTGCTTCGCCGGATTTCCTCAGGCGTTCGAGGGCCGCCCTGACCGCGACCAGGTTTGCCTCGACGGCGCGCTGGGCATCGTCCAAAGGCTTGTTTGCAACGATGTGCCCCGCCGTCTTAGCAGACCGAATCTTGGCATTGACGCCGAAAAGCCGGGTTTCCATCGCGGCCAGTCTTTTCTGCGCGGCTCTGGAATAAGCAATTTTCTTCGCAATCGATGATTTGCGCGTTACGTCGCTGGCTGGTTCCTGAGGCATTGCGGTTTCCTCTGCATTGGACGCGACGACGTGACTGTAATGTCGAGCGATAGATAACGAAAACTAAAAAGATTTGCTAAATCAACAAAAAAATATTATTAAAGTCTGATGGACCTGGAACTCCTGCGCACCTTCCTTGAGCTCAACCGTACGCGTCACTTTGGCCGCACCGCCGAGGCACTCTTCCTGACCCAGGCGGCGGTCAGCAGCCGTCTCAAGACCCTCGAGCGACAGCTTGGCGTTACGCTTTTCGAGCGCAGCCGGCGCGAGATGCGGCTGACGCCGGAGGGATCGCGGCTGATTCGCCATTCGGAACGTATGATCGCTGCCTGGCGAGCAGCGCGTCAGGACGTTTCGCTGGCAGAGGCAAGCGAGCAACTGGTTATCGGCGGCAGCCTGCGCCTTTGGGACGTGTTGTTACAGAGGTGGCTCCACGATCTGCGTCGTGCCGATGCCAGCCTGGCGATTATTGCCGAGGCGCAGTCGCCTGAATACCTGACACGCAAGCTGATCGATGGAACTCTGGATGTGGCGATCATGCTCGAGCCGGCGCAGCTCGACATTATGCAGGTGCGCGAGATAGCGGCCATCGAGTTTGTTCTCGTATCGAGCTACCCCGGGCTCGACGTTTCCGGCGCCCTTGAACGGGACTACATCTATATCGACTGGGGTTTGTCCTTTGCGCTGGATCACAGGCGGACTTTTCCGGATGCGCCGGAATCGATGACCCGCGTTTCGTACGCCAGGATGGCCCTGGAATACATCACTTCAATTGGCGGCAGCGCCTATCTTCCCCGCCGTATGGTCAGCAGGGATGTTGAACTGGGTTTGTTGCATGACGTTCGCGAGGCTCCCGTATTCGTACGTCAGGCCTACGCAACATTTCCGATCCGGTCGCCGCGATTGCCGCTCATCGAGGAAAGTCTGAAACTGGTGCGTTCTGACTGACAGTCAGAATCGACGCTCGTACTGTAAATGATGCTCGGTGAAAGTCTCGCCGTTGCGCATCACGATGTAACCGTCGATCGCATCGTCACCTTTCTTGTAAAAACTCAGCCCACCGAAGTGCAGCGCGTCCTTCTCTTTCTTGACGAGTTTAAAATTCACGAAGTCCGGCTTCTCTTCCCACGCTACAAAGTCGGCGCTGAAGTGTTTCACCTTAAGGCTCAGGGTACCTTCCTCGACGCTCAGCAACAGCAGTTCATAAAAGGCGACGCCGTCGTCACCGAATAACTTGAAGAGTCCCACCATCGAGCCCGCCGATGGTGGGTTCCAGACTTCCTCAAAGCGCTCGCCGAATGCCGTGCCTGTCCAGGAGCCCACAAGCCAGCTGGCGTCATCCAGCGTCGCAGGCGGTCGAGCCTCATCGGGCACCAGTTGATACGTGTGTTCGGTGTGAGGCTCGGCCGCGCAGGCAGCTGTGGCCATCGAGGCAAGGAACAGGACAACGAAAAAACGCATCCCGCTCATAGGTTGCTCCCGATCATCTGTCGCTATACCTCAGGTTGCGGATGCGGCCGCGATTGCCCCGATGGACGAATCGAGCATCGCGTCAAATTCTTCCTTGGTTTGCTTGGCGCTCAGGCCCTCGGACAATGCCCGTGAGAAGCTCGCGACCATGCCCTTGTTGCGGGTAAGGCGTGCGTTGGCTTCGTCACGTGAATAACCGCCGGACAATGCCACGACGCGCACGACATTCGGGTGTGCAATGCAGTCGGCATAAAGGTTGTCCTTCTCTGGCAGCGTGAGTTTCAGCATGACCAGCTCGTCGGCGTCGAGGCCCTTTAGGTGCGCCATGATTGCTGCATGCAGCAGGTCTTCGGCCGCTGCTTTATCAGGGCAGTGAATATCGACCTCGGGCTCGATGATGGGCACGAGGCCGGCAGCAATGATCTGCTTGCCAATCTTGAACTGCTGATCGACCACCGCTTTCACACCAGCCGCATTCGCCTGCTTGATGACCGAGCGCATCTTGGTACCAAACATGCCGTTGGCATTGGCCTTTTTCAGCAATTCAGCAAGATTTGTGATTGGCTTCATCACCTGGGCACCGTCCACCTCGTCGGCCAGTCCTTTATCAACCTTCAGGAATGGCGCAACGTTTTTGACGTTCCAAAGGTACGACGCCGTCGACTGCCCTTCGATCTGCCGGTCCATCGTGTTTTCGAACAGGATCGCACCGAGGATACGATCACCACCAAACGACGGGCTCGTGATAATGCGGGTCCGCATCTGGTGCACGACGTCGAACATTTCCTCGTCGTTGGACCAGGCGTCCGAGCTCACACCGTACAAGCCAAGGGCTTTCGGGGTGCTGCCGCCGCTCTGATCCAGGGCGGCAATGAATCCGGGGGCGGTTTTTACTTTTTTCAGTTGTTTTTCGAAGTTGCTCACGTTGGCTCTCTATTAGTAGTGGTTGGCTGGGAGATTTGAGAGCCAAATTGTACAGCAAGCGCAGGGAATTGGGGGGGTAGTGGATACCCGGGGGGGTCGGGAGCCTCTGCCGAGCCGGCTGCAGATGGCGGCCGGCTAGCCATCGTTCGCTGTACTCATGCACAATGGGGCATGAAACAGACGGCCGCAAAGCTGGTGCGCCATGCACTTGAGAATATTGGCGCCAAATTCACGTTTGGCATACCGGGTGTGCACAACATCGAGCTGTACGACGAGCTGCAGTCCTCGGAGACGATCCGCCCGGTGCTGGTGACCCACGAGTGTGGGGCCGCTTTCATGGCTGACGCAATCAGTCGTGTTGGCGATTCGATCGGTGTGCTGGCGATCGTGCCGGCCGCCGGCATCACGCACGCGATGAGCGGCATCGGCGAGGCTTATCTCGACGGTGTGCCAATGCTCGTTATTTCGGGCGGTATTCGCACCGATATGGTGCAGAAATTCCAGCTGCACGATGTCGATCAGCAGGCGCTGATGCAGCCGCTGACCAAGGCGACCTATCGCATCGATCGCTACGAGGACGCAATTCCGACCATCTACGAGGCCTACCGCATGGCGACTGAAGGCGAGCCGGGCCCGGTGTTCATCGAGCTGCCCGCGAACCTGCAGCTGCTGACCGGCGAGGTTGACGCGCTGCCGGCCTTTGAAGCTCGGGCCGAACCACCTTTCGCCGATGGTGAGGCGTTGCGGCAGGCGGCCGAGCTGCTGGTGGCCGCCAGGCGCCCCGGTATCTTTGTCGGCTGGGGCGCTCGCCACGTCTGGCAGGATATTGCGCGCATTGCCGAGCACCTGGCAGCGCCGGTTGCCACGACGCTGCAGGGTCTCGCGGCATTTCCGGCCGAGCACGCGCTGCATGCCGGCATGGGCTTTGGTCGCTCCGCCGTTCCGGCCGCCGAGAATGCCTTCAGGGACTGCGATGCGATGCTTGCAGTCGGGACGCGTTTTGCGGAAATCTGCACGGGCAGCTATGGCTCCGTACCGCCTGAGAACCTCGTGCACATCGATATCAACCCGGGTGCGCTAAATGCGAACTACCCGGCGAAAGTTGCGGTCGCTGCTGACGCGCGAGTTGCTGTGCCGGCGTTGGCCGAGGCCATCTGTGCGCTCGGCCAGCCGCGCGACAATGCGGCGCTGGCCGCACAGCTTGCCAAGGACAAGGCGGCGTACCGCAAAGAGTGGCGTGCTCATGAGAGCGATAGCCGCGTCAATCCTTGCCGGTTTTTTGACGCGTTGCGTGAGCAACTCGATGACGATGCGATTGTTGTCGCTGACGACGGCAATCACACCTTTCTCACCGCCGAGCTGATGCCGATACACACCGGTGGGTCCTATTTCTCACCAACCGACTTCAACTGTATGGGTTACTGCGTGCCTGCGACCATTGCCGCAAAACTCGCCAAACCGGAAAAGCAGGTAATCGGCATTGTCGGTGACGGCGCGTTCCTGATGACGGGTCTTGAATCTGTAACGGCGGTATCAAATCAGCTCGGCGTTGTCTGGTTCGTTTTCAACGACGGTGAGCTCGCACAGATTGCGCAGGCACAGGAAATTCCCTATCAGCGCAGCACCTGCACAACGATCGGCTCACTGGACTACGAGGCGTTCGCGAAGGCCGCTGGCTGTGCCTACGTGGGTATCGATACCAATGACCATATTGCTGCCGGTATTACGTCGGCGTTAAAGACGGCGTCTCAAAACCTGCCGGTTGTTGTAAACGTGCGAATCGATTACTCGAAGAAGACCCGCTTTACGAAAGGAACCGTCAAGACCAACCTGGACCGATTCGATACGCGCACCAAGGTGCGAATGATCGGTCGCGCGTTATACCGAAAGGTGTTCGGCGCTTAGCGCAGCTTGCGCAACAGGTCGAATTTCTTCTTCGTATACGGCGCGTAGCGCAGGGCGACATCGGGCCACCAGCCGCGCTTCATGACGGCTTTCATATGACTGAACGTACGAAAGCCGTGTTCGCCTGAATAAGCGCCCATGCCGCTGGCGCCGACGCCACCGAACGGCAGTTCGTCGACCGCCATGAACATCATCGTGTCGTTGATGCAGGTACTGCCGCTGCTGACCTCGCTGACGAAACGAGCCTCGGCCGCTGAATCGTTGGTAAAGATATAGGCCGCCAGCGGATGGTCTCGGCTGCGAATGAAATTTATTGCCTCGTCGAGGTTCCCGACGCGCAGCACTGGGAGAATCGGACCGAAGATTTCTTCCTGCATGATTGCGCTGTCGGCATCGACGTCCGTCAAAACCGTCGGTGCTATGTATTTCGAGCCCCGGTCGCTTTGTCCGCCGGCTGCTACAGTGCCGGACT
>JBATID010000367.1:0-4956 GCA_049667545.1 Woeseiaceae bacterium | reverse complement strand
TGCGTCCTTTGTCGACCCGAAAGAAGCGTTCAGTCAGCCGGGGAATAAACTCCGGATCAATGCCCTCGCCAGTATCCGCGACGATCAGCTCCGCCCCATCGACGCCTGAGCGCCATGTAACCGAAATATCGCCGTCTGACTGCGTGTAGCGAATAGCGTTGGACAGCAGGTTGATAATCACCGTTTCGATCTCCGCCTGGTTACCGCGCAGGCGCACAGTGGATTCTGCATTGACTGATATCTTCGCCACATTGACATGCCCACCCAGCGCCTCGCACGCCGATTTGGCAAGCGCGACAACATCGATCAACTCATCGGACTTGGATGGTCCGGCGCTTTCCAGTCGCGACAGCTCGAGTAGTTCGCCCAGCATTTGCCGCATTCGGCTTGCCTGGCGACGCATTTGCTTGACCGGCTTGCGCCACCCTGGCGGCATAGCGTCATCATCCGACAGGCTGTCAAGGTAACCGCTTATGACGGTAAGTGGCGACCGCAGTTCATGAGATGCATTGGCGACGAAGTCGCGGCGCATTTTGCTCAGCCGTATACGTTGCGTAATGTCCCTGAGCAGCAGCAGCTTCTGTTCGCCACCGTAGGGCACTACTCGGCAACTGAGCCATTCGGCGTCACGGACCGGCGAACGGATTTCAACGGTCGCCTCGGCGTCATCGTCATGTAACAAGCGAGTGAGCGCCGGATCGCGGATAATGTTGTCAACGCGCTGACCGCGATCTTTTTTGCGTTTCAGCCCGGCGAGTTCCCTGGACGCACGATTGCAGGCGACAATATCGTTGTTGGCGTCGAGGATCACCGCGCCATCCGGCATCGCGTTGGTCGACTTACGAATTTCCCGCAGGAGCATGCGGTATTCTTTCCGGCGCCTCGAAGCCCGGTCACGTTCGAATCTGAAGCGTGAGAAAATCTGTTCCCAAACGCCCTCTCCATAACGAAACCAGTCGAAATCACCGCTTCGCATCGCGCGCTCGAAGCTCAGCAGGCGGTAAACATGCCAGGTTAGCGCAATGAGCGACGCGGCCAGCAGCCCCCACAAAGGGCGATCGTAAAGCCAACCGACCACAGCACCGGCGAAGAGGAACAGTAGCTGGCCCACCAGGAACCTGCGCGCAGCGTCAGACATCAGCGTGCAGTCTCATGGACTCGGCGCCGAAAAACGGTATCCGGCCCCACGTACCGTCTGGATGTACTTGTCCGCACCACGCTCGGATAACGCTTTGCGCAAGCGTCGCACGTGGACGTCCACCGTGCGTTCTTCAACGTACACGTTGGCGCCCCAGACGCGATCGAGTAGTTGAGTCCGGCTGTAGACGCGGTCCGGATGCGTCATGAGAAAATGCAGCAGTCGATACTCGGTCGGACCCAGCTTTACCTCATCCCCCTCTGACATCACACGATGCCCGGCTGCGTCGAGGTCGAGGACGCCGGCGGATATCAACTCATCGTCAGCGGCACTGGTTCGCCGTAGCACGGCCTGGATGCGGGACACGAGCTCGCGGGGCGAAAACGGCTTCGTGATGTAATCGTCGGCGCCGCCATCGAGGCCCGATAACTTGTCCCGTTCCTCGGCCCGTGCCGTCAGCATGATGATGGCGAGATCTTCGAACTCCTTGTCACGCTTTAGCATGCGTGTCAGCTCGAGGCCGCTGATATCCGGCAGCATCCAGTCGACCAGGGCAAGATCCGGCCGCTCGTCTGCAAGAAGTTGACGCGCGCTTCGGCTGTCAGGCGCTTCCAGTACCTCAAAACCTGCACGCGACAGATGAAACGCGATCATTTCGCGAATGGGCTGATCGTCTTCAACGATGAGTATCTTGTTCGCGGCCATGCGGCTCAGGTGAGGCCTTCAAGGAGTAAATGGGCAAGCACGTATTTCAACAGCAGAATATTACAGTAGTGTTACGGCACCTTGCGCGCCGGTATTTCGGCCACCTTGTGGCGCAGGTAGGCAGGGACGATGTCGCCCGGATCCACGCCCGCACCCCTGGTCAAAGCGCTTGCGCCGAGCGGCAGCAGGAAACGCGCACGCGGATACAGCACATCCGTAATCCCGGCGAACAAGGCCTCGTTAACGGCCGCCAGGTCAGGATAACGCTGCCAGCCGAAGCCGGCAGCCAGGCGACGCCCGGCCCCTCTGCCGTCCAGCTCATCGATCGGCACGTGGCCGTGCAGACGCTCGGCGAACAACGCTTCGGGCAGGTGATCGTCGCCATGGCGGTATGCGCCGAGATAGACTTCGCTCATGTGAGCATCCTGGGCGATGATCGCCTCGTCAGCGTCCGACACCGCAAAAACCTCTGCCGCGACTGCGGCCAGCGAAGACACCGGCACAATCTTGAGGCCCGCCCCGTATGCCAGCCCTTGTGCGACTGATGCGGCAATGCGCATGCCAATGAACGAGCCGGGTCCGTTGCCGAGAACGATGGCGTCGAGATCCGCGAGCTGCATCCCGGCCTCCTCCAGCACAGCGCGGATCATCGGCGTTAGCAACTTCGTGTGTTCCCGCGCCTGCAGTTCGTGTCGCTCGACCAGCACGTCGTCGCAGCGCAATGCGACGCTGCACGCAAGCGATGAGGTATCGAGTGCCAGCAGCTTCATGCGACCGCACCTTTGCGCTCGTGCGCGGCAAAAAAAGCTGACACGTCGCCGAGCGCGGTGGTCGTCGACATGGGCTCGAGACACTGCAAAAACATCTTGCCGTACTGTTTGGTGGTGATGCGTGGATCGCACAGCACGACGACGCCGTAGTCAGTCTGGTCGCGCAGCAGCCTGCCTGCGCCTTGTTTAAGCGACAGCGCCGCAAGCGGTAGCTGATGATCCATGAACCCGTTGCCGCCATTGCGCCGGATGAATTCGAGACGCGCCATCATCAGCGGATCCGACGGCGACGCAAACGGCAGCTTGTCGATCGCAACAACACTCAGTGCCGGGCCGCGTACATCGACGCCTTCCCAGAAGCTGCCAGTGCCAAGCAGCACGGCGTCACCGTGGTGACGAAACCGTCGGAGCAAATCGTCGCGCGGCGCGTCACCCTGTGCGAGCAATTTCCTGGAACCCAGTGCCGAGGGATGACGTTTGCACCACTGTTTCGCATTGTTCAGCGCGCGGTGGCTGGTGAACAGGCAGAATACCCCGCCGGCGGTGAAATCGAGCAGCGGCATCACCGCTTCGAGCATCGCGTCGGTATGCCCCTTATCCGACGGTGACGGCAGGTCGGGCGGCAAGTAGATCAGGCCATTCTGCGCAATGCTGTACGGACTTGGAAATGTCAGGCTCGTTATATCCGACAGGCCGATCCGCGACGTAAAATGTGAAAAGTCCTCACCAATGGCCAGCGTAGCGGACGTAAAAATCCAGGCCTGAAAGCCGTTGTCGATCAAACCATTCAGTTTCGCCGACACATCGAGCGGCGTGAGATTCAAACGTACGCTGCGCGGATTCACCTGCAGCCACCGCAAACCATCCCACGCATCATCGCCGGTCAGCAAGCTGAGACGTTCGGCCGCTGTGAGCAACTGCTCGTGCAATTTTTCCACTTCAATCGAACTGCCGCCGAGTTCCGCGACGGCTTGCTGCAGATCGTGAATGGCGTACGCCAGGTTGTCGAACGGCTCGCGCAGCTCCTCGATGACCTCGCCAAGTTCGTACCGACCTTCAGCGCGCGGCGCGGCTGCCCGTAGCGCGCGTATTGCCGTCTGCATTTTGTCGAGGCGGCGCTGCAGCTCCGGTTGCCCAAACGGCAGCGTCACCGCGCGCGCGTCATCGACGAGCCGCTCGAGTTCGCGGCTACCCAGACCGACGCCGAAGAACTGCGTGGCAAGATCCGGAATCTGGTGTGCTTCGTCCAGGATGACCGCCTCGGCATCGGGCAGGAACTCGACGAACCCCTCCTCCTTCATCGCCAGGTCGGCCAGCAGCAGGTGATGGTTGACGACGACCAGGTCCGCCTCCTGTGCTGCGCGCCGCGCCTTGACAACATGACACTGCGAGTACTCGGGACATTGCTGCCCAAGGCAGTTATCCACGGTCGAGGTGACCAGCGGCCAGACCGGCGAATCTTCAGCCACCTCGATCAGTTCGGCGCGGTCGCCGCTCTGCGTTCGATGGCGCCACTCACGGACCTTATTGAGATCGTCGCCAAGCGCCGGCGCAATATTGGTGATCTGCTGAAGTCGGTGCAGACACAGGTAGTTGGCACGACCTTTCAGCAGCGCCGTTTCAACCGGACGTCCGACCGCCTTGCCGATCAACGGCAGATCGCGATGATAGAGCTGGTCCTGCAGTGCTTTGGTACCCGTACTGATGATCGTCTTGCGACCGCTCAGCAGCGCCGGCAGCAAATAAGCAAAGGTCTTGCCCGTGCCCGTGCCCGCCTCAACGACCAGCTTGTCGCGGCCGGCGATAGCCTCGGCAACGGCCTCCGCCATCCATGCCTGTCCCGCACGGGGCTGGAAGCCGGGCAACAATTTGATTAACGGGCTGTGTTCGCCAAAGAATTCGGTGAGATCGGTCACGGCCGCAAGATTACACCGTTCCAGCCTGTCAGGGGCAGCGGAATTCGGCGCTGTTTCGCCGCTTTTGTCGCTAACGTCCGCTATCGTACGCCGCAGAACTTCGCGGAATAAGCGTAAACCCATACTGTATACGATGGGCGAATACGTATAATTGCCGGCATATTCCCATGCCATCTAACTCGAACGCTGATGCAGCGTTTTCGCACGAGACCAATTCATGAAAACTCAATTACCGGCTCTGCAATCCTGGGTTGACCAGGTTGCCGCACACACGCGCCCGTTGGCTATTCACTGGTGCACCGGTTCTGAAGAAGAGTACCAGTCGTTGATCGAGCAGATGCTGGTCAGCGGCACCCTGACGACGCTGAATGAAAAGACCTATCCGAACTGCTACCTGCACCGCTCGGACCCGGACGACGTCGCACGT
>JBATID010000366.1:0-2343 GCA_049667545.1 Woeseiaceae bacterium | reverse complement strand
CGCGTGCTCTGGATCCTGGCTTTCTTCGGCGTTGTAGACCTTGATCGCGACGTCACGGCGGTAGTACGGATCGTGCGACAGATAGACGGTACCGGTACTGCCCTTGCCGACTTTATTGATAATGACGTACTTGCCGATTTTCTCGGGCACTTCAGCCAGTGACTGTATTTCTCTTACCGTCGTCGCCATTTCTTCTCAACTGATCAGATCATAAGCCACCGGTACAACCCAAGTGCGATTGCGGCATACAAGGCGGCTGCGAGGTCATCCAGCATAATTCCGACACCTCCGGCGAGTCTGTGATCCAGGTCCCGGATCGGCCATGGTTTGGCGATATCCATGACGCGGAACAGCATGAATGCGAGCAACCACCCGCCAGCCGTGACCGGCGCGGCCAGCAACGTTATGTACATTCCGCTGATCTCGTCCCAAACGATGCCACCATGGTCGTGAATGCCCAGTCGGCGCGCGCTTTCGCCGCAAATCGATACGCCAAAAATAACCAGGGCGGCAGCAACCGTAAATTGAACATAAAGCCCGAAATCGAGTGTCAGCCAGAACAGCAGGACGCCAGGAATGGAGCCGAATGTCCCGGGCGCAAACGGCGCCAGGCCGCTGCCAAAACCGAACGCCAGGAAATGCACCGGGTCCGTCAGCACGGTGCGTGCCAGGTTGTCTGGGGAGCCACTCATTGAAAGTGACGGTAACCGCTGTCGTCGAAATTCACAATGGCACCGTCACAGCGGCATTGCAGCTCCCCCGTTGCCGTGATTGTGCCAATTGCCGTAGCGGCGACATCAGCTGGCAGTGGCGCATCGCCGGCGGTAAAACACAGCTCGTAATCGTCGCCGCCGGTTAGCGCAAAGTGGCGCTGCGCATCGATGTCAAAACGCGACCGCATGGCCGTTGACAGCGGCACCCGCTCGATGTCGATCAGTGCGCCAACGCCGCTGGCTTCGAGCAGTTTCTTCAGGTCGCCGAGCAGACCGTCCGATACATCGATCGCAGCGGTTGCGTGACCTGCCAAACGCATACCCGTGTGCACACGCGCCGTTGGCCGCCAAAACCGGCGCAGCAGGAAATCATCGCTCTCGCCACGGGTGAGCAGCTGCAGCCCGGCCGCCGCATCCCCGACAGTGCCGGTCACGAAAACCCGGTCACCGACGCGCGCTCCGCTGCGGCGCAGCGCCCGGTCCGGGTCGACGTCGCCCGTCATGTGCACCGTCGCAACGACCGCATCACCGCTGGTCGTATCCCCGCCGATCAGCGTCACACCCTGCTCGGCCGCTGCCTCGAACAACCCGTCGGCGAACGCCTCGATCCAGCTCTCGTCTTTCTGCGGCAATGTCAGCGCCAGCGTCATCCAGCGCGGTCGCGCGCCCATTGCAGCGATGTCGGAGAGGTTTACCGCGACGACGCGGTAGCCGATATCAGACGCACTGGCAGTCGGTGGAAAGTGCACACCCTCTACCAGAGTATCGATGACCTGGACCTGGTGTTTGCCGGCAGCCGGCACGATGATTGCCCCGTCATCGCCGATACCCGCGACAATATCCGGCGCGCCGGCCTTGCGGTCGAAGTAGCGGCGTATCAGCGCAAACTCATCCACCGGCGTTTGCTTGTACCTCGATTGCCCGCAACGATTGCGCCGCAACATCGAGGCAGGCGTTGATGTACTTGTGTCCGTCGGTCGACCCGAAGCGCCGCGCCAGGTTGACGCATTCATTGATGACCACTTTATACGGGACATCGAGGCGCGATTGCAGCTCGTAGGTGCCAATTAGCAGGATGCCGAGTTCTACGGGATCAAGCTGCGCCAGCGGGCGGTCAACGAAGGCTTCGATTGCCGTTTCCAAGGCTGCCTGCGCATCACAAATGGCCACCAGCTGCTCATCGAAAAATTCCTGATCGACCCGCTGGTAGGCCAGCTGCTCGTGAAACTGCTGCACTAGTTCGGATTTGCCATGGCCGGCAATCTGCTTTTGATACAGCGCCTGCAACAAGAGCTCGCGTGCACGCGTGCGTGCGCCTGTTCCTTTTGAACTGGCCTGACTCATTTCCGAAATCGTCCCGCTGTTAGTCGATGCGACGCAAGAGATTGACCATCTCAATGACGGCCAGCGCGGCTTCTTCGCCCTTGTTGCCGGCTTTGCTACCGGCACGCTCGATCGCCTGCTCGATGGTATCGACCGTTAATACGCCGTTGCCAATGGGAATGCCGTGCCTTTGCGCAGCTGCGTTTATGCCTTTTACGCACTCGCCGGCTACGTACTCGAAGTGCGGTGTGCCGCCGCGAATAACGGCGCCCAGTGCAATGATCCCGTCTGCCCGGCGCGCCGCCGC
>JBATID010000365.1:0-1772 GCA_049667545.1 Woeseiaceae bacterium | reverse complement strand
AGGACCTCGACACCTTATCGAGGTTCATTGCCTATCGCGATCTCGTGTTGTTTGTTGACGCCGGATTAGCGTCCTCGATCCCGATGCTGCAGGAGCGGGCGTTGGCCGCCAGCGCTGAACGCGGAATCAACCTGCAGCTGGCCACTCATGACGGCATTGATCACAATCTCATGAAGCAGGTACCGCCGGGCACGGATGCGGTTTTCGTCGCCGGACTGCCACGCATGCCGGAAGCCGATTTTAGTCGCCTGATCACGGCCATCAACGCGGCAGGTCTTCCAAGTTACAGTTTTATCGGGGTGCGCGACGTCGCGCGTGGACTGCTCGTCACAAACTCAGAGCCGAGCGATATTGATCGCCAGGCGCGCCTGAATGCGCTCAACATGCAGGCCGTCATGCTTGGCGGCCGCGCTGAAGACCAGCCGACGGCTAGGTTGCGCAAGGAACAGCTGACGATCAACATGGCGACGGCACGAATGATCGCACTGTCACCCACGTTTGAGCTTTTGAACGAAGCCGTATTATTGAACCAGGACGTGCAGGCGGCCGGCGAGCAGTACGGGCTGGTAGAGATAGCCACACTGGCAGTCGAGCAGAACCTGGATCTGCAAGCCGAAGAGTTCGGTGTCCAGGCTGGGCTGCAGGAGATAGCGCGGGCGAGGGCCAACCTGTTGCCGCAGGTTGGTGCGTCCTATGGCCAAACGATACGCAAGGACTCGCCCGCGGTAGCTGCCGGGCTATTTGCCGAACGTTCGCGCGATGCCGCCATTAGTATCGATCAACTTTTGTACTCGGACGCCGCCAGCGCCAATCTCAAGATCCAGAAAGAGCTGCAGCGAACGCGTCTTGCCAGCCTTGCCGAATTCAAGCTCGATGTCGTGCAGGCAGCGACCATCGCTTACTACACCGCACTGAATGCCCGCTCGCAGCTCTCTTTGCAGGAAAACAACCTGCGGATCACGCGTGCCAACCTGGAGCTTGCCGAGGATCGCGTGCGGCTCGGCACATCGACCCGGGCTGACGTGTATCGATGGGAGGCAGAAGACGCTCGTTCGCAGATCGCAGTTAACAGCGCCAGGGCGGCATTAAACCGGGCGTGGGAAACACTGAATCGAATTGTACAAAAGCCCCTCGGCCAGCCGTTGGCATTGAAGGAAGCGGACTTCGACGAGCCGTTCGCCATGTCATTCAGCGAATTTGATCAGATGATACAGAACCCGGAAGACTACGAGCGTTTCTCGCGTTTTTTCATCGACCGGGCGCTGCGCCAGGCCCCGGAACTCGAACAGCTGGACGCGCAGATTGCAGCTAAACGCCGGGAATACGTCAGTCAAAAGCGTGCGCACTGGTTACCCGATTTTACGATGGGCGGAAGGTATACCGACAATTTCGATCAATCCGGCTTGGGTGCCGGGCCACAGGCGGGCCAGGAAATGCAGGACTGGAGCGTCGGCATACAGGCAACGCTGCCATTATTTTCCGGCGGACTAAAGAGAGCGAATGTATCACGGGCGAGTTTCGAGCTACGACAGCTGGAAACGCTCAGAGCGTCGACGGCATCGCGGGTCGAGGAGGCCATCCGCAACGAACTGCACACGTCGCAGGCTGCGTATCTTCAGATCGAGTTGTCAGCGACGGCCGCCGAGGCATCGCGCAAGAATTTCGAGTTGGTCAGTGATGCGTATGCGCGCGGCACCGTTAACATTATCGAGTTGCTCGATGCACAGGATTCCAGCTTGACCGCGTCTGCAGCAGCGGCGGAGTCTTCGTAT
>JBATID010000364.1:0-11907 GCA_049667545.1 Woeseiaceae bacterium | reverse complement strand
GATGCCATTCGTGCGCTGGCAGCGGAATGCACTGATATTCTCGAGCCTGCCGGTGTGCTGTTGCTGGAGCATGGGGCCGCTCAGCAGGGCGAGGTTCATGCGATTCTCGCGGCGGCTGGCTGGTCCGACATCGTCGGCCACAATGACTTTGCCGGGCTGCCGCGCGTGACAGTCGCGCGCCGGAGTGGTAAATAACGGCGCTCATCCAACACTGCGAGACATCATGATCACGATCACAACGAATCACGGCGACATCAGCGTCGAGCTTTTCGACGAAAAAGCGCCCATCAGCTGCGAGAACTTCCGCCAGTACGCGAAGGACGGCCACTTTGACGGCACCATTTTTCATCGCGTCATGCCCAATTTCATGATCCAGGGCGGCGGCATGGACGAAAACATGCGCAGCAAGGCCACCCGTGATCCGATCAAGAATGAGGCCGATAACGGCGAGCCGAACGCTCGCGGCACGCTTGCCATGGCACGCACTGCCGTCGTCGACAGCGCCACATCGCAGTTTTTCATCAACCTTCGGGACAATGACTTTTTGAACAACGGCACGCGCGACTTCGGTTACGCCGTGTTTGGTAAGGTCACCGACGGTATGGATGTTGTGGATGCGATCGCCGCGGTCGAAACCGGCAACCGCGCAGGCCACTCGGACGTACCTGTCGAGACGGTCACCATCATCGAAGTCACAATCAACGACTGATCCCGGTGGCCATTTCAAGTAGCACCAAGAGAGCCAGGCGCGGCCGCGTGACTCTCAACGGGCTGCTGCAGGTAGCCGCCATTCTCACCGTATTGTTCAGCGTATTGACGGCGATCGATACGCGGCAGCACTACATTGAGCTGTTCTCGCACTTTCGGCTGCAATACCTCGTCGCATCGCTGCTGCTACTGCTCGTGTTCGCCATCAAACGACGAGCGACTTACAGCCTCTTGCTCGTTGTCGCGCTAACGATCAACGCGGCTTACGTTTTGCCCTGTTACAGCGACAGCGCGAAGGTGACCGGGGACACCCGGCTCAAATTTCTTTATGCGAACGTACGATCGAAAAATCGCGATCACGAGCGCCTTATCGATCTGATCAACAGCGAACAGCCGGACTTCATTTTTTTGCAGGAGATATCAACGCACTGGCTGGCAGCGCTGCAACCCCTGCACGCTGACTACCCGTTCAGTTACAGCGCAGCGCGTGAGGACAACTTCGGTATTGCGATGTGGTCACGTCTGCCGCTTGCATCCGCAACCCATGTCGACAGCCCGCCGCTCGGCTACCCGACCATTGTTGCGAGAACACTGATGGGTGACACCGACCTGATGTTAATCAGCACGCACCCGATGATTCCGCTTGGCCGCGACAACTTCGACGCGCGCAATGCACAGCTGCAAAGCGTGTCGGAAATCGTCGCACACGCGAGCGGTGAAGTAATGCTGTTGGGCGATCTCAATGCCAGCGTTTGGGACCGCCACTTTCGTCGCTTCGAAGGAAGTACCGGACTGCGGAGTGCGCGCCGTGGCAACGGCGTATTGCCCACGTGGCCGACGTTCATGCCGGTCGCGATGATTCCCATCGATCACGCGCTCGTTTCCAGCGGCATCGGCATTGCTGATATCAAGACCGGTCCGCGCATCGGTTCAGATCACCTGCCGCTGATCATTACTGTTGTCTTGTAGCCGCGGCTGACAGGTAGCCGATTCGCATGTCCTTGATGATACTCTTCACAAACCCCACGATTAAAAACGTGAATACCAACGGTCGGTAAGCACTATGACAAACCCGCGAGCCCGAATGATTCCGGCACTGCTTTTCACCTTGGCACTGCTCGTCGCCGCCTGTGCCGAGCGCCAGGCCCCGACAGCCGAACGATCGCCAGGGCCACCGATTGGCATACTCGGTAACCCGGTAACGCCAGCGCATTACTGGCTCGAACTTGTAATCGATCCATCGCAGGAGCGATTCTCCGGCACCGCCACAATCAACGTGTCCCTCAACGAGGATCGTGCCGACCTTTGGCTGCACGGCAAAAACCTCAATGTCACCGACGTCTTCGCGGTGGATCGCAACAACGAGCGCGTCGACGCGACTTACGCGGAGAAGGACGATTCCGGTGTGGCGCTGGTGACCTTTGAGCGTGCTATCACGAAAGGACCCGCGGTCCTGCATTTCACCTACGACGCGCCGTTCAATACGGCGGAAAACGGGCTGTTCCGGGTCGAACGGGACGGCGACTATTACGCCGCTACACAATTCCAGCCAATCGCCGCCCGCCAGGTCTTTCCCGGGTTTGACGAACCCGCCTTCAAGGTGCCTTTTGATCTGACGTTCATCGCGCGTGCGGCTGACGTGGTGGTGACGACCACACCCGAGGTTTCGTCGACCGATATGGGTAACGGTTTGGTCAAGCACGTATTTGCGACGACGCGCCCGCTTCCCACCTACCTGATCGCCATCGCGGTTGGCCCCTATGATCTCGTCGACTACGACCCCATCGCGGCGAATGACGTGCGCCGGCACGAGCTGCCGCTACGCGCGATCGCTGCCAGGGGACTGGGCGACAAACTGGGTTACGCGCTGGCGAATACCGAAGGCATACTCACCGTGCTCGAGCAATACTTCGGTACGCCCTATCCGTACAAGAAGCTCGACCTGATCGCGATGCCGGAAAGTTTCGGTGGCGCCATGGAAAATGCCGGCGCCATCACCTACGACGAGTACCTGCTGGTGATGGACGAGGATGCGCCGTTACGCCAGCGACGCGCATACACCGGAACGCACGCTCACGAACTGGCGCACATGTGGTTCGGCGATCTGGTCACACCAAAATGGTGGAATGATATCTGGCTGAATGAATCGTTCGCCTCGTGGATGCAAAACAAGGCCGCGCACGCCTACTGGCCGGACGGCGAATTTGATCGATCGACATTGAAAGGTGCATTGTCTGCCATGGCTGGTGACTCGCTGGCCGCCGCTCGACAAATACGCGAACCCGTCGAACGCAATGCCGACATCGGCACAGCCTTCGACGGGATCACCTATCAGAAAGGCGGCGGTGTGCTGGCAATGCTGGAACGCTACGTCGGTGAGGAGCGGTTTCGCGCCGGCGTGCGACTGCACATACAGCGTCACGAAGACGGCGTAGCCACGACCGAGGACTTTATAAAGTCATTGGCCGAGGGTTCCGAGCGCAAGGAAATCGGCACCGCATTTACCTCCTTCATCGAACAGCCGGGCGTACCGCTGGTATCCCTGTCAGTGAACTGCGAGACGGGACAACAACCAAGACTCGATCTGTCGCAATCGCGGTACGCGCCACTGGGATCCACGATCGACGCCAACGCCAATACCTGGCAGGTGCCGGTTTGCCTGAGCTACGTTGCTGATGGCAAGCGCGACAGCACCTGCCTGCTATTGAGTGAACGACAGCAGTCGGTCATGCTGGATATGGATGATTGTCCAACGTCGGTGCACCCCAATGCAGACGGGGCCGGCTATTACCGTTTTGCGCTGGACGACAATGCCTGGCGCGGCCTGCTCTCGGTGGCCAACGACTTGCCCGCAACCGAGGCACTGGCGCTGGCGGACAGCCTGGATGCGGCCTTCCGGTCCGGAGCAGTTGGGGCCGATGAATTTGTGGCAGGTACGCTGCGGCTCGTCAATCATGGCACGTGGGACGTGGCCGAGGCGGCAATTGACAGCCTGGAGAGCATTCAAGAAATAATTCCCGTCAGCGAACGGCCACTGGCACATCAGGCCTTTATCAATATCGCGAGACCACGGCTCGCACGCCTTGCTGATGCGAACGACCCGGGGTCGGAGATTCTGCGACAGAATCTGCGACGATTCCTCATCGTGGTTGCACGCGATCCGGAGACGCGCGCGCCGTTGGCCCGGTTGGCCGCCGCGCGCATCGGGTTTAACGTGGCAAAGGATGTCAAAGCCGTATCGGCGGACCGGCTCGATTCGGTACTCACCGTCGGCGTGCAGGAACTCGGCGAGGGTTTTTTCGACCTGCTGTTTGAGCAGGCCGTCAGTTCGAGCGACCAGGCATTTCGCAGCGCCGCTATCCGCGCGTTGGCGAGGACCGACGACCCTGAGCTAGCTGACAAACTGCGCCAGGCCATACTGGCAGACCGCTTCAAGGGCACCGAGTCCCTGAGCATCATTTTCCAGCTGATGGGCCGGCCGGAATCGAGCGAGCAGACGTTTGCGTGGATGAAAGCCAACAGCGCCGTCATTATCGACACGATCCCGGAGAGCTTTCGCTCAGGCATTGTGCCGGTGCTGGGCTCTTCTTTTTGCAGCAACGAAAAGGCCGCAGAGTGGCAGGCCTTCGTCGTTGCGAACGGCGACAAGATTCCGGGCTACGAGCGACGGCTCGCCCAAACGATGGAGCGTATCGAACTCTGCACGGCCCTGCGCGAGGCGCGCGCCGCGGACTTGCTTGGCGCCCTGACGTCGTAGGCCGCTAGTCGCTGCGTGCCGCTTTGAGGTGGTTCTCGAAGTAGCGGGTCATCGTCGAGTGCAGATGCAGCTCGGTGCCCTCACCGCTGCGAATGCCGTGCTGCCGATTCGGGTAGGCCAGCATGTCGAAAGGTCGATTGTGCTTGACCAGCTCGTTGATCAGCCGCTCGGTACCCTGGTAGTGCACGTTGTCGTCGCCCGTACCGTGAACGACGAGCAGCTTGCCCTCGAGCTGTGACGCCCAGGTGATCGCGGCACTCTCCACGTAGGCATCCGCGTAATCGGGCAGCAGGCCCGAGTAGCGTTCCTGGTAGATCGAGTCGTACAGTCGCTGATCCGGCACCGGTGCGCGCGACACACCGACCTGGTACTGGCCGGGGTAGCGGAACAACAGGTTCAGCGTCATCGTACCGCCGCCGGAGTGACCCCAGACGCCGACACGCCTGCAATCCACGTAATCCCAGCGCGCACAAATGGCTTTCAATGCGTCGGACTGGTCGCGTGACGTGACGGTGCCGATATTGCCGTACAGCGAGCGCCGCCAGTCGCGACCGCGTGGCGATCGCGTACCGCGATTATCAACGGACGAAATGATGAAGCCGCGCTGCGACATCAGGAGGTGCCACAGCCCCCTCTCGCCCTGCCAGCCGTCGAATACCGTCTGTCCCGCAGGCTCGCCGTAAACAAAATTAATAATCGGGTACTGTCGCGATGCGTCGAAGTCCGGCGGACGCAGCATGAAGCCATCCAGGGCGAGCCCGTCGCTGGCTTTGACCTGGTAAAACTCCAACTCGCCGAGTCGAAGATCGGTAATTTTCGCGGCCAGCTCCGCGTTGTCCTCGAGAACGTGCCGTGCCTTGTGATCCGGCAACGACACCAGCGTGTGGACCGGCGGACTCAGGAAACTGGAAAACGTATGAATGGCCCACGCCGAGTCCTTGGACATCTGGTAGCCGCTAGTCCCGGCGAAATTATCGGGCGTCACTTTCTCCATCTGACCGCTGCCGTCGAGTCGAGTGCGATACAGGTAGCGTTGCGTGACATTCCGGGGCGACGCGATGAAGTACAGCCAGCCATTTGGCTCGTCGACGGTTTCGAATTCGATCACGTCGAACTCGCCGGGTGTCAGGTCGGTAAACGATTTTCCATCCCGCGACACCTTGTAGACGTGCCGCCAGCCGCTGCGCTCACTGTGCCAGAGAAACGCGTCCTCGTTCTTAAGCCACTTCGGATCGATGACGTCTTCGATAAAGGTCTCTTCGCGCTCAACGAACAGCTCATTGATGGCGCCCGTTTTCGCATCGGCCAGGAACACCCGATTCGTATCCTGTTTGCGATTGAGCTGTTGAATCATCACCGCATCGCTGCCATCGGCCCAGTTCATCCGCGGGACGTACATGTCTTTGGCGACGCCCGGCAACTCGACCCAGGTGGTTTCCTGAGTGTCGATAGCAACGATGCCGATGCGCGCGGCCGAGTTTTCTTCCCCGACTTTGGGATAGGGAATTCGCGAGACCGTCGGGTACAACGTGTCGGTGTTGTTAATTATCAGGAAGTCCTGGGCGGCGCTGGTGTCAAGCTGCCAGTAAGCGATACGCTGACCGTCCGGGCTCCACCGGAAACCGTCGAGAATGCTGAATTCCTCTTCGTATGCCCAGTCGAAGCGACCGTTGATGATGGTGTCTGACGCATCAGTCGTCAGGGCTGTAACTTTGCGAGTCGCAAGATCCTGCACATAGATGTTGTTGCCCCAGACGTAAGCAAACCGGCCAGCATCTTTCGACAATTTGCCAAACATCATCTGGCTCGGTTCGCGCTGGTCGCCGCCCAGCGGCCATAGCTCACCGCTATCAAGCTCAAGAATCCAGTAGTCGCCGCGGCTGCGCTGCCGCCAGACCTTGCGGGCGTTCGCATACACCAGCAGCCGGGTGCCGTCATCCGACCACTGGTAATCATCGACGGCGAGCGCCTGCCCGGCACCCTCAGGCGTCAGCTGCTCCAGAGAGAACAGCACCGTTCTCTCAAGTGTTGCCGGGTCGTATTTGACAATCTCCCGGTACGGGTTGATTGGCTCGCCGAGCTCGTCGAGTTCAAGCTCGGTATCCTTGTGCGCCGCAACGGTCTCGAGGGCACTGTAACCGGAGCCATCCTCCAGCCAGCGCACAGTGCCGGGCACTTTGGCTTTGTATGCCCGGTCACGGAAAATTGCTTCATTCGTTAATACCACTTTGCCGGTCTCTGCTGACATGGAAGCCTCTCGGGGATATTGCTGGGCGCAGGCGGCGAGCATGGGCAATGCCATCACCATAACGACCACAACACGGTACCTAACGGGTTTGGCGAGCATTATCACGGCCTCTTTGTCTACGAACAGCCGCCAATTGTGCGCACAGGCCCCGCGCGCCGCAAGTTACCGCGCGGCTCAGGCGGCGTCAGCCGCCTCCGGGTCATAGCCCAGATTGGGCGCGAGCCAACGCTCAGCTTCCGATACGCTCACACGCTGCCGCTCAGCGTAGGACCTGACCTGATCGCGGTCGATCTTGCCGACGGCAAAGTACTTCGCATCGGGGTGCGCGAAATAAAAGCCGCTGACCGATGCCGTCGGATACATGGCGTATGACTCGGTCAGCCGCAGTCCGATACTCGCCTCGACATCAAGGAGCTGCCAGAGCTTCGCTTTTTCCGTGTGGTCGGGACAAGCCGGGTAACCGGGCGCCGGACGGATGCCACGGTATTTTTCCCTGATCAGGTCATCGTTGGACAACGCTTCGTCAGCAGCATAGCCCCAGAACTCGCGGCGCACGCGCGCGTGCATGTGTTCCGCCAGCGCCTCGGCAAGGCGATCTGCCAGCGCCTTCAGGATGATCGCGCTGTAATCGTCATGCGCTTTTTCAAAGCGCTCGACGTGCTCGTCGATGCCGACGCCGGCGGTCACCGCGAAGGCGCCAATGTAGTCGTTCACGCCGGCGTCAACCGGCGCAACAAAATCAGCCAGGCACGATTGCGCCTGTGACGCTTCCTTGCCGCGCTGCTGCCGCAGGTGAACGAGGTGCTGGCTGACTGTCTGGCGGGTGTCGTCGGTATACACAAGGATATCGTCATGCTCGTGCGCATTGGCTGGATACAGGCCGATCACTGCGCGCGCCTTGAGCCACTTCTCATCGATAACCCGATCAAGCATGACCAGCGCGTCTTCGTACAGGGCCGTTGCTGCTTCGCCAACAACGCTGTCGCTCAGTATTTGCGGAAACTTGCCGTGAAACTCCCAGGCATTGAAAAACGGCATCCAGTCGATGCAATCGCGTAACGTGGCGAGGTCGATATCATCGAACACACGATTGCCAATGAACTGTGGCTGCGGCGCTGTGTACCCGGACCAGTCGATGGCATGCTTGCGGCTGCGCGCCTGCTGCAATGACAGTTTCGGCGCCAGCCGCTTCTTGCCGGCGTGCTGTTCGCGCCGCCGCGTATTCTCGCGCCGCGTCTTCTCGACCAGGGCATCGCGTGTACCTTCTGCTATCAGCGCCTGTGCCACGCCGACCGAGCGGGACGCATCTTTCACGTAAATGACGGGACCCTCATAGCGCGGCTCGATTTTCACCGCGGTGTGTGCCGGTGATGTCGTCGCACCGCCAATCAGTAACGGCAAATCGAAATTCAGTCGTTGCATTTCGCTGGCAACGTGCACCATCTCATCCAGGGACGGCGTTATCAGGCCGGACAATCCGATAATTGCGGCCTGCTCGCGCTTCGCCGCATCGAGAATCTTTTCGCACGACACCATGACGCCGAGATCGATGACTTCGAAATTATTGCACTGCAGTACGACGCCAACGATGTTCTTGCCAATGTCGTGCACATCGCCCTTCACGGTCGCCATAATAATCTTGCCGTTACTGCTGGCTTTGCCCTCTTTCTGCGCTTCGATATAGGGCACGAGGTGCCCCACGGCTTTTTTCATGACGCGCGCCGATTTCACTACCTGCGGCAGGAACATTTTGCCTTCGCCAAACAGGTCGCCGACAACGTTCATGCCGGCCATCAGCGGACCTTCGATGACGTCGAGCGGCCGATCCGTAGCACAGCGCGCCTCTTCGGTATCGTCAATGACAAACTCGTCGAGGCCATTCACCAGCGCATGCTGGAGGCGCTTGTCGACCGGTAGCTCACGCCACGCGAGATCCTGCCCTTTCGCAACCGCGCTGCTGGCGTGGCCTTTGTAGTTTTCGGCTACCGCCAGCAGCTTGTCGGTTCCCTCCGGATCACGATTGAGGATTACATCTTCCACCGCGTGGCGCAGGTCTTGCGGCAGGTCCTCGTAAATCGCGAGCTGCCCGGCATTGACGATGCCCATATCCATGCCGGCGCGAATCGCGTGATAGAGAAACACCGAGTGGATCGCTTCCCTGACCACGTTGTTGCCGCGAAACGAAAACGAGACGTTGCTGACGCCGCCGCTGATCAGCGCATGCGGCAGTGACGCCTTGATCTGTCGCGTGGCCTCGATGAAGTCGAGACCGTAACTCGCATGCTCCTCGATTCCGGTTGCCACCGCAAAAATGTTCGGGTCGAAAATAATGTCGGATGGATCAAAGCCGACTTGCTCCGTGAGCACCTGGTAGGAGCGTTTACAGATATCAACCTTGCGCTGGACTGTATCCGCCTGCCCCTGCTCGTCGAACGCCATAATAATGACGGCCGCGCCGTAGTCGCGACACAGTTCGGCCTGGCGGATAAATGCTGCCTCGCCCTCTTTCATGCTGATGGAGTTGACGACCGCTTTGCCCTGCACGCACTTCAGGCCCGCCTCGATGACCGACCACTTGGACGAGTCGATCATGATCGGCAGGCGCGCGACGTCCGGCTCCGACGCGATCAGGTTGAGGAACGTGACCATCGCCTTTTCGGAATCGAGCATGCCCTCATCCATGTTGACGTCAATGATCTGCGCACCGTTATCAACCTGCTGTCGCGCGACGCTGACCGCCGCCGTGTAATCATCGGCCTCGATCAGGCGCCGGAAAACCGCCGACCCGGTTACGTTGCAGCGCTCGCCGACGTTGACGAACAGGTCGTCGGGCCCGATGTTGAAGGGCTCCATGCCGGCCAGCCGGCATTTCACCGGGATGTCCGGCAGCGTGCGCGGCGCGTGTGGCCGCACCGCGGCAGCCAGTGCAGCAATGTGGTCAGGTTGCGTGCCGCAGCAGCCGCCCACCAGGTTCACCAGGCCACTGGCGGCAAATTCGCCGACCACGGCCGCCATCGCGGCGGGCTCTTCATCGTACTCGCCAAACTCGTTGGGAAGTCCCGCATTCGGATGCGCGCTGACGCGCGTGTCGGCGATGCGCGCAAGCTCAGCAACGTACGGCCGCAGCTCGCTGGCGCCCAGCGCGCAGTTGAGACCGATCATGAAAGGCTTGATGTGGCGTACCGAATTCCAGAACGCTTCGGTCGTTTGTCCGGACAGCGTGCGGCCGGACGCATCGGTAATCGTGCCGGAGATCATCACGGGCAGGGCAACGCCAGCAGCGCGGAAGCTGCGCTTCAGTCCGACAATCGCCGCCTTGGCATTGAGCGTGTCGAAAATGGTTTCGATCATCAGGAAATCGACGCCGCCTTCGATGAGCGCAGTAGCCGCCGCCGCGTAAGTGTCGGCAAGGTCGTCAAAGCGAATATTGCGAAAACCCGGGTCGTTAACGTCCGGCGAAATGGACGCCGTGCGGTTCGTCGGCCCCAGTACGCCAGCCACGAATCGCGGCACACCGGTTTTGGCCTCGAACGCATCGGCGCAATCGCGCGCAATACGCGCGGCCGCAGCGTTCAGTTCGGTGACCAGCGACTCCATGCCGTAGTCGGCCATCGATGGCGCATTTGAATTGAACGTATTGGTCTCGATGATATCGGCGCCGGCCGCCAGGAACTGCGAGTGGATTTCACGAATAATGTCGGGGCGCGTAAGCGACAACAGATCATTGTTGCCTTTCAGGTCACTCGGCCAGTCGGCAAAACGCGCGCCGCGATAATCATCCTCGTTCAGCCCGTATGACTGGATCATCGTGCCCATCGCACCATCAAGGATGAGAATCCGCTCATCGAGCGATGTCATCAATGCTGCTGTCTTGTCCGCGTGCTGCATGCTCATCAACTCAGGCCGCCACTTGCTTTGGGCGTACGCCAAGCGCGTGGCAAATCGCGTACGTCAGCTCGGAACGGTTCAGCGTGTAGAAATGAAACTCATCGATGCCCTCTTTCTCGAGGATTCGTGCCTGCTCAATCGCGACGCTCGCCGCGATCATCTGCCGGGTTTCAACATCGTCGTCCAGACCCGCGAAACGATCGCGCAGCCAGTCGGGCACGCTCGCACCGCACATCGAGGCGAAACGTTCGAGCTGCGGGAAGCGCGTGATTGGCAGGATGCCGGGCACGATCGATGATTCGATACCAACAGCGGCGCAGCGATCGCGAAACGCCAGGAAAAGGTCGACATCGAAAAAGAACTGAGTAATGGCGCGCGTTGCGCCTGCGTCGAGCTTGCGTTTCAGGTTATCGAGATCGAAATCTGCGTCCGGCGCCTCCGGGTGCACCTCCGGGTACGCGGCCACCGAAATGTCGAAGTCCGCAATCTTGCGGAGGCCCGCAACGAGATCGGACGCATACGCGTAGCCATCCGCCGCGGGCTCGTAGCGGCCGCTGTCTTTGGGCGCATCGCCGCGCAGCGCCACCAGGTGGCGGACGCCCATGTCCCAGTATTCGCGCGCAATATCATCGATTTCGCCGCGGGCCGCGCCAATGCAGGTCAGGTGCGGCGCCGGCGTCAGGTTGGTTTCAGCCACCAGGCGCGCTACGGCAGCGTGTGTACGCTCCCGCGTAGAACCGTCCGCGCCGTACGTCACCGAAACAAAGCGCGGTTCGAGCTCGGCCAGCCGGCCGATCGAGTCCCACAGCGTGGCCTCCATCTGCTCGCTGTTAGGTGGAAAAAACTCAAAGGAAACGGACGGTCTTTCAATAGGATTCGTTGTAATAGTCATGGTCGGTTCCGGATCAGGCGGCGGCCGATGCGCGCTCCGCAGGAGTCGCAACGGCCAGCAGCCAGGCAGGGGATCGACCGGGGATCGATCGTGGTGACGCGAGCCGCAAACCGGCAGCGGCGGCGTATTGCGAAAACTGTTTCTTGATTTCGGTGGCGTCCGAGTCACGGACCGCGGCTAGCAGCAGAATGCGGCCACCGCGACGCAGCAGGCGCTGCGCTTCCCGCAGTGCCTTCACCGAGTCGTCGGCACCTTTAAGCACGTCATCGAGAATAACGGTATCGAAAGTTGCGTCGGCAAATGGCAGCGACCCCATCTCACCTTGCCGCAAGCTGCAGTTCGGGAGATCGGCGAGCAAGACTTCGGCGCGGGCAAGACGGCGTGCGTCGGCATCGATGTCGACACCCACCACGC
>JBATID010000363.1:0-1643 GCA_049667545.1 Woeseiaceae bacterium | reverse complement strand
GCGCAAATCGCGGCGCAGTCCTCTTCGCTGATGAGCTTCGTTGCCGCCAGCATTTCGGCATGCGCAATCGAACCGCGCACATCGTAGGACACCAGCCGGGCATCGAGCAGATGGTCTTCGCCGGCGGTATAGCGCAGCACGCGCTGGTCGAGCGGCAGGCCCTTGTCCCACAGTCGACTCACGTCCCGGCTTCCTGTTCTTCCGGAGTCAGTGCGTTGATGTCATCGACGACCAGCGTGCCGGTGCCCTCGTTGGTGAATACCTCGAGCAGGATGCTGTCCGGCAGTTTCGAGGAGATGACATGCACACGTTGTACGCCGTTCGCAATCGCCGAGTCGATGGCAGCGGCTTTCGGCAGCATGCCGTCCGCCAGGCTACCGGCGGCCAGCAGTCGCTTGAGTGCCGCCCGATCGATGTAACTGATGAGCGAGTCCGGGTCGCTGGCATCTTCGAGAATGCCGGGTGCGCCGGTGGCGAGTATCAGTTTTTCGGCATTGAGCGCGGCCGCAATGGCCGCGGCAACCGTGTCCGCATTGATATTCAGCAGCGTTCCGGATTCATCGCAGGACAGTGGGCTGACAACCGGCATCAGGCCGTTGTCGAGTTGTTTCTTCAATATGTCCGCATCGACCGCATCGATGTCGCCGACGAACCCATAGTCGACCGAGGCCTCACCGGCGCGCTCGACCGGTGGTCGCTTGTGCGCGCGGATGAGCCCGGCGTCAACGCCGCTGATGCCGACGGCTGGTATCTGCAGATCCCGGCACACAGCCAGTATGCGGGTGTTGATCTGGCCGTTGAGAACCATTGCGGCAACGTTCAGCGAGTTGCCATCCGTGACGCGGCGGCCGTCAATAAAGGTCGAATCGAAGCCGAGTGCCGCGGCCAGTTCGGTCGATTGCGGGCCGCCACCGTGTATCAGCACCACGCGAATGCCCACCTGGTGCAGGATGCCAACCTGCTCGACGAACGCGTTGGTTGTAACGGGATCGATAAAAACTTCGCCGCCGGCCTTGATAACAAAGACCTTGCCTTTGAATAGCCGAATGTACGGGGCCGCATGCTTGAGTGCGGAAACGACAATCGCGCGATCTTTCTTCGACGTCATGACCGGCCTCCCAGCATCTGGTGCAGGACGGCCATCTGCGCAAGCATGCGATTGCGCGCCTCCTGGATAACGACGCTGCGTGGACCGTCGAGTATCTGGTCGGCAACCACCACGCCGCGACGCACCGGCAGGCAGTGCATGAAGCGGCAATCCTCTGCGGCATTGTCGAACCACGGTTCGTCGACACACCAGTCGAGATGTCCTTCGCGGAGCTTCTGGTCGGCCAGTTTTTGGCCATAATGCCGGGTGGATGACCATGACTTCGCGTAAATGACGTGTGCGTCCTGCATGGCTGCCTTGCGATCATCGGTCTCGGTTACCGAGCCTCCCGACAGCTCTGCGGCGGTGGCGGCTTTCTGCATGAGCGCATCCGGTAGTTCGAAACCCTCGGGTCGCAGCACCGTGACGTCCATACCGCGCAGCGCGGCCATATGCAGCGTCGCCGCCGGTACAGCCAGCGGCAGCGCTTTGGGGTGGTACGCCCAACTCAACACGAACTTGCCGCCGTTGGCGGGCAGGCCCAGGTCATCCATCG
>JBATID010000362.1:0-3791 GCA_049667545.1 Woeseiaceae bacterium | reverse complement strand
CACCGAGACTGAGCCCATCGCCGAATGGCCCGGCTTCGCCGCCGAATGGCATTCCCTGGACGGCATAGCCTTCGGGATCATCCTGGTACCGCCAGACTTGTCCCTGGAAAATGACGCCGATAGACGGGTTGTAAGCAGCAGCACCCGCAGCACGACTCTCCGGCGCCGGTCGCACTGCAACGTTGCCCGCAGATGCATCATGTGCATTGTCAGCATTTTGTTCCGCAACGGCCAGGCGACGTTCGAGTTGTGCGATGCGCGCATCGTAATGCGCGCGCAGCTGCTCGACCTCTGCCCGTAACAGCTCTATTTCAGTTTCTTGCGCCAGAGCGGCGCACGACACCAGGGCGCCTATCACGGTGACGCCGAACCGCAATGAAAAACGCATTGCCACCTCGTTATTTATTTCAATAAATCCCTACCCAGGTTGGTATTTGTTTCCAGCTGGTATTCAGTCCCTTGTCAAGCTGCCGATACTCCGACTCGAAGCGCCCGACCAGGCTCCAGAACCGCTTTGAGTGGTTCATGTGGCGGGCGTGGCACAGCTCGTGAATCATCACGTACCGGAGCTGCTCCGGACGCAGGAATAACAGACAGTAGTTTAGTGAAATAGTGCCGGAACTCGAGTGGCTGCCCCAGCAGGTCCGCTGACCACGAACGTGCAGATTGGTGAAGGAATTGCCCGTCAGTCCCGACAGCGTCTGGAGGCGGGGCAGGTACTCGCGCTTGGCAATGCTCGTCAGCCAGCGCTTCAGTGCCCGCACGCAAAGCTGCTCATCATCCGTGCGACCTGACAACACGACACCCACTCCCCGTTGCCGGTAATTGACCGTCTTGGCCCCACCTGTCGGTGCGTACTTGATTGAGAACTGTCGGTCGATCGCCTGCAGATCGACAATGTCGGGCAAAGCAAAGGGCTCCGGTGAGTGGTCCGCGGCAAAATTCGCCCTGGCTTTGCTGATCCAGTCACGGTGCGCTTCGACAAATTCGCGAACTTCCTTGGGTCGGGTGCGTCTGGGAACCACAACCTCCACGCGTCCGCGGGGGAAGACGCGAATGGACAGGCGCCTGGCGCGGCCGCTCTCACGTACAGAAAAGCCCGACATTGAGTCGGGCTGATCGACCTCCGAAAACAGAGGCAATTGGATCGCTGCAGTTGGCACAGCGCTATGTTACGGAAATCTACGGACGTTTGCCGCTAAAGCGAATGGCGTCATCCATGCTCATTTCGCCTTCGACCCGGCTGACCTCTGCTGTCTCGCTGATATAAAGCTCGACCTCGCGCTCGAGAATGATTGTCCCCTCTACGCGCGAGCCGGGACCAATGACTATTCGCGGTTTACGCTTTTTCGACTTGCCCCAGCCCCAGCCGCTTTGCTTGTTAACAACGATATTGCCCTTCACGACCGAGTCGCCATACAGGTCAATGTCGCCATTGACCGTCTCAATATTGCCGCCAACCGCGGCGCCCATGAGCTCGATCTGACCATTGACGTTGGTCACATCGTCCGCGACGCTCGCGCCCAGTGCCAACGTGATACGGCCGTTGACCGTCTCGACGTCCCCATCGACCGTCGTGCCGGACCCGAGGGTCACGGCGCCATTCACGGTAGACAGACCGTCGCTCCTGACGTTGTCAGCCAAGCGGACTGAACCGTTGACCGTCGACGCTTTCTCAATCGTCGCGCCATCGTCAACCCGAATCGAGCCGTTGACCGTCTTGACGTTGCCCGAAACGATCGCGTCCTGCCCGATGGAAATGCTGCCGTTTACGGACGAGGCGCCGTCGGCCTCTTCGCCAGCATCGATCTTGATGCTCTTGTTGACCGATACCGCCAATGCCGGCACCGCCATCAACAAAATCAGGAACCCGACCGTGAACGCGCTCTTCGTTGCAAATCTAGCCATTTTCCAGGACCTCTTGTCTGGTTTATCAGTAGTTAGATACCGCTACTCGGCGATTGGTTGCAAGCTGGCTGCCAGACGCCCACTCCGGTACTCTGGTCTGCGATGACAATAGCCCTCGAAGCCCGCAACCTCAAGAAAGTCTACCCCGGTGTCGTGGCGGTCAACGGCATCAATTTTGCCGTGACGGAGGGTATTTGCTTCGGCCTCCTCGGCCCCAATGGCGCGGGCAAGACCACCACTGTTGAAATGATTGAAGGCGTCACCTCGCCAACGGCCGGCGAGATTTTTTACTATGGCGAGCCTGCGGGCAAAAAATTTCGCCAGGAAGTCGGCATTCAGTTCCAGAACACGGCGCTGCAGGACTTCCTGACCGTACGCGAAACCATCGAGATGTTTCGCTCTCTGTACGAGCGCCAGGCAGACATTGACGACATTATCGAACAGTGCTCGCTGGGTGAGCTGCTCGATCGGGACAATCGCAAACTGTCGGGTGGCCAGCGCCAGCGTTTGCTGCTGGCGGTTGCACTGGTCAATCGCCCGCGCATAATTTTCCTCGACGAACCGACGACAGGCCTCGACCCGCAGGCGCGCCGCAATTTCTGGGACCTCGTGCAAAACATCCGTGCCGGCGGCGCAACCATCATTCTTACCACGCATTACATGGACGAGGCGCAGGTTCTGTGCGACGAGATCGCAATCATGGACGCGGGCAAGATCATCACGCAAGGGTCACCGAATGCGCTGCTGCGCAAGCAGTACGAGGGACTGATCATTGAACTGCCGCTGGCAGACATCACCGCCAATCTCACCGGCATCGAGCACAACGTCATTGAGAACATGGGCATCGTTGAGGTAGTGACAACCGATGTCAGCAAGAGCCTGCAGGAACTAGCACCGCACGTCACAAGCCTCAACCACATCAAGATCCGGCAACCCAACCTGGAAGACCTGTTTATCGACCTGACCGGTCATACGTTGCGAGACTGACCCGGTGTTTGCGCGCATTTACTCTATATTCAAGAGCCGCAATCGCGAGTTCCTGCGCGATCGCGCGTCGTTTACCTGGAACCTGCTGCTGCCGGTCGTGCTGATGCTGGGCCTGTCGTTTGCCTTCAATGAAGACCGCAACGCTTACACCGTCGCCGTGCTGCAGGACGGCGAGGAGATCGTCGCGGAACAACACCCCTTCCTGAGCATGCGCTACATCCGGTTCGTGGCAACCAGTGACAAAGAAGCCGCGCTGGCAAAGCTGTCCAGGCACCAGCTCGATATGCTCGTCGAGTTCGACGCGGCACCGCGTTACTGGGTCAACCCGGACTCGGCTAAGGGTCATTTTGTCGAACTGGCCCTGCTCCAGTCGAGCGCCACTGCGCCACCGATGATTGAGAAGGAGGAAATTCTCGGTGACGCGGTGCGTTACGTAGACTGGGTACTGCCTGGCATACTCGGCATGAACATGATGTTCAGCTGCATGTTCGGCGTTGGCTATGTCATTGTGCGCTACCGCAAGAACGGGTTCCTGAAACGACTACATGCAACGCCGTTAACCGCCTTCGAATTCATATCGGCGCAGGTCTTATCTCGCATGGTCCTGATCATGTGTATCACCGCGTTCGTTTACACCGGCACACATCTCTTCCTCGATACTCGCATGGAGGGCAATTATTTCACGCTGTTCCTCGTCGCGCTGGTCGGCGCGTTGTCGATGGTGTCGCTCGGCCTCGTGGTCTCTGCTCGCGTCACCAGCGAAGAACTGGCCGGTGGACTGTTGAACCTGATTAACTGGCCGATGATGCTGTTGTCCGGCGTCTGGTTTTCGCTTGAAGGTGCGGGGAGTTTTGCTCAGAACCTGGCGAAGATCTTCCCGCTGACACACGTACTAG
>JBATID010000361.1:0-13408 GCA_049667545.1 Woeseiaceae bacterium | reverse complement strand
CGGCAGTCCGCATTGACGATCGAGCAGCTTTCCTCCATGCTCCTGATTCTGGAGCTCCATGGAGAAGTGGAGTCATTGTCCGGTGGTCGCTACGCCCTATCAGGTTGAGCCTTTAGTCAAAAGACAGCGCAAGGAGCCGCTCCAGGCATGAAAGAAAATGTACTCGATGTACTCATGTACCTCTTTGAAACCTACGTTGACACAGAAGAAGAGCCGGAACCGGACCAGAGCGAACTTCGCATGGAGTTGTCACGCGCCGGATTCGGCGATATCGAAATCGACCACGCGCTGCATTGGCTTGACGCGCTGACCGACCAGCAGCAGAGCCTCGACTACGGTAATCAAACGGCGCACGGTACGCGTATCTTCAATGAATTCGAACATGAACGCTTCGACGCTTCGTGTCGTGGCTATATCACGTATCTTGAACAAACCGCCATCCTGTCGCCGCCGCAGCGTGAGCTGCTGATCGACCGTTTGCTGGCGCTGGAAACAACGGACATAGACGTAGAACAGATCAAGTGGGTCGTGCTGATGGTGTTGTTCAGTCAGCCTGGACAAGAGCTCGCTTATGCGCGCATGGAGGACCTCGTGTTTGAGGAAGGTTCGGGGTCCATACACTAGTCGGGGAATAGCGATTTCTTGACACGCAGCTTGCAAGCATGTATTTCAACCGCGGCATAGACCGCGGTTTTGCGTTACTGGGACACTGTAATAAACGATGCCAAAAAATCTCGTCATTGTTGAATCGCCTGCCAAGGCGAAGACTATTAGCAAATACCTTGGCAAGGATTTCGAAGTCATGGCCTCTTACGGCCATGTGCGCGACCTTGTGCCCAAAGAAGGCGCCGTCGACCCCGCGAATAACTTCGCGATGAAGTACCAGGTCATCGAGCGCAACGAGAAACACGTCAAGTCGATCATCCGCGCACTAAAAAAGGCTGACGCCCTGTACCTCGCTACTGACCCGGATCGCGAGGGTGAGGCAATATCGTGGCACCTGATCGAATTGCTGAAGGAAAAGAAGCAGCTCGATTCCAAGGCGGTACATCGCGTTGTTTTTCACGAGATCACCAAACAAGCAGTGCGGGACGCTGTCGCGCATCCGCGCGGGCTGTCGGGCGACCTGGTTGGTGCTCAACAGGCTCGCCGTGCGCTGGATTACCTGGTCGGTTTCAATCTTTCGCCGCTGCTCTGGAAAAAAGTGCAGCGGGGCCTGTCAGCCGGTCGAGTGCAGAGTCCCGCCTTGCGCATGATCGTTGAGCGCGAGCTTGAGATCGAGGCATTCAAGGCGCGCGAATACTGGTCCATCGAAGCAGATGTCAGCAAGAACGAGCAACCGTTCGCTACGCGCCTGGTGAGCTACAAGGGCGAGAAGGTCGAACAGTTCAGTTTTACTGACGAAACAGCCGCTCGCGCAGTCGAGCGAACGATACTCGATGCCGCAAATGGTCATCTCAACGTATTCAGCGTTAGTAAGAAACAGCGCCGCCGCAACCCGGCTGCGCCGTTCACGACATCGACGCTGCAACAGGAAGCGTCGCGAAAGCTGGGCTTTAATACACAGCGCACAATGCGGGTTGCACAAAAACTCTACGAGGGCATCGAGCTGCCTGGCGAAGGTAGTGTCGGTCTGATCTCCTACATGCGCACCGACTCGGTCACTTTGGCCGACGTGGCGGTCGCCGAAATTCGCGATGTGATCAGCGAACGTTACGGAGCACAGAACGTTCCCAAGGAACCGCGTCAGTTTAAAAACAAGTCGAAGAATGCCCAGGAAGCCCACGAAGCAATTCGGCCGACGTCGGCAGGCTACGTACCGGAAGATATTAAAGGCTCGCTGGATCAGGACCAGCTCAAGCTGTACTCCCTGATCTGGAAGCGCACCATGGCCTGTCAGATGGTGCCGGCTGTATTTGACACGGTTGCCATCGACATGGCGGCCGGCGAGAGGGACGAGGGCCACACCATGCGCGCCAACGGCTCGGTGTTGGTCGAGCCCGGTTTTATGGCCGTTTACCAGGAGGGCAAAGACGATAGCAAGGACGATGATGGCGACCGCTTGCTGCCCGAAGTGGCGGAAGGCGATGCGATCAAGCTCGACCTGCTGCGCCCCGAGCAACATTTTACCGAGCCGCCCCCCCGGTTCACCGAAGCCAGCCTTGTAAAAACGCTCGAAGAATATGGCATTGGCCGGCCGTCAACTTACGCGAACATCATCGCAACGCTGAAGAATCGCGAATACGTTGAAATGGACGGCAAACGCTTTCTCCCGACTGACATTGGCCGCATCGTCATCGGCTTTCTTACCGAACATTTCGAGAAGTACGTCGACTACGATTTCACCGCGAGACTTGAAGACGATCTCGACGCCGTGTCGCTGGGCGAGAAAGACTGGGTGCCATTACTCGAAAAGTTCTGGGGCCCGTTCCACGAGCTGTGTGAAGAAAAAGAAAACCTGACGCGTGGTGAGGTGGCCAAGGAGCGCGAACTGGGAATCGACCCGAAGAGCGGTAAACCGGTCTCGGTGCGCATGGGCCGTTATGGGCCGTTCGCGCAGATCGGCACCAAAGACGATGAAGACAAGCCGAAGTTTGCCGGCCTGCGCCCCGGGCAGAAGATGAATGACATTGATCTCAAGACAGCGCTGGAGTTGTTCAAGCTGCCGCGCAAACTCGGCGAAACGCCGGATGGCCTGTCGGTATCGGCCAGTGTCGGTCGTTTCGGTCCGTACGTGCGTTACGGTGATAAATACGTATCCATCAAGGACGACGACCCGTACACGATCGAGCTGCCGCGCGCGCTTGAGGTCATAGAGCTCAAGAGGATCGAGGATGCCAACCGCCTCATTCAGGATTTCGAGGATGACGGTATCCAGGTCCTGAACGGCCGCTATGGCCCTTACATTACGGACAAAGCAAAGAATGCCCGCGTGCCAAAAGACCGTGATCCAAAATCCTTGAGCCTCGAGGAATGCAAGGAGCTGCTCGCAGCGGCGCCTGAGCGCGGTCGCCGCGGCAAGAAGAAGGTCGCAAAGAAAGCCGCCGCAAAGAAGCCAGCCAAGAAAAAAGCCAAGAAGAAAAAGGCCAAGAAGAAAAAGGCGAAGAAGAAGACTGCCAAAAAGTCGGCGAAGAAGAAGACCGCCAAGAAGAAAGCCAAGAAAAAAACCGGCTGAGGGCTAATGTTTCTTAAACATGCCGCCGAGGTACTCTACAGTGGTGGTGTCATCGCTTATCCCACCGAAGGTGTTTACGGTCTTGGCTGCCTGCCCGATGAAGAAGCTGCCGTAGAGCGCGTGCTCCGCCTGAAACAACGCGCGCCTGGCAAAGGACTTATCCTGATCGCCGCGGCAGCAGACCAGCTCGATGGCTGGACCAACCTGCCCGCTGGCCGTTCCTTACCGGAACCCGACCCCGCGCGCCCGCTTACCTGGATCGTGCCGCCGGGGCCGTTTGTGCACTCATTACTGCGCGGCGAAAACGTTGGCATCGCAGTCAGATTGACAACGAATCTCGTCGCCCGCTCGCTTTGCAATGCGGTGGACTCACCCCTCGTTTCAACCAGTGCAAACCTGACCGGCAGACCGACGGCGCGAAACCGCTACGTGCTTCGCCGTCAGTTTATGCAGCGTGTAGACTACGTTGTTCCCGGGGATTGCGGGCCGGTTGACGGGCCGTCTGAAATTCGTGAATTTTTGACCGGAAAGGTGCTTCGACCTCGCCAATCATGAGCAACATCGACGACGTAAAAAGTTTCCTGGCGGCACTGCAAAACCGGCTATGTGCCGAGCTTGAGCAGCTTGATGGCAAGGCCGTCTTTGCGCGCGACGCCTGGGATCGCCCGGGCGGTGGTGGCGGAGAAAGCCGGGTACTTGCGGGCGGCGCCGTTTTCGAACAGGCGGGCGTGGGCTTCTCCCACGTGTATGGTGATGAAATGCCACCATCGGCCACCAAAGCGCGGCCTGAGCTTGCCGGCAAGCGCTTCCAGGCTGTGGGCGTCTCGCTGGTACTGCATCCGCATAACCCTTATGTTCCTACGACGCATGCGAACTTCCGTTTTTTTACGGCGGGTGAACGCAACCCGGTGTGGTGGTTTGGCGGCGGTTTTGATCTCACTCCCTATTACCCGTTTCATGACGACATCGTCCGCTGGCACGAGTCGGCCAGGGCTGTCTGTACGCCGTTTGGTGAGGCGCTCTATCCACGTTATAAACAGTGGTGCGACGAATATTTTTATCTCAAGCATCGCGGCGAAACGCGTGGCGTCGGCGGCCTGTTCTTCGACGACGTCAATGAGCCGGACTTTGCGACGAGCTTTGAATTTGTGCAAGCGGTCAGCGGCAGCTTCCTGTCCGCCTACAAGCCGATCGTAAAAGAGCGAATGATGCATCCCTTTGGCGAACGCCAGCGCGAATTCCAGCTCTACCGCCGCGGTCGCTACGTGGAATTCAACCTGATCTATGATCGCGGCACGCTGTTTGGACTGCAGTCTGGAGGGCGCACGGAGTCTATTCTGATGTCGTTGCCACCGCGCGTCCGCTGGGCCTACAACTGGCAGCCGGAGCCCGGTTCGCCGGAGGCCAAACTGTATGCCGATTATTTGCGGCCACGAGACTGGCTCGGAGAAAACGATGACTGAGCCGAAGCCATCCGTGCAACAGTGGTCCGTTAGACAATCCATTGCGCGCGCAGCGCTCGTCACTGTTGGAGCCCTGCTACTGGCTCCTGCGGGGCAGGCCCAGCTACACGATACGAAGCTCCAAACGGAGGGTGGCGCGGTCGTGATTGACCAGGCACTGCCGGATTATCCTGGCCACATGGTGCGCAATGGCCAGGAAGGCTGGGTATGGGTCAGCTACGTGGTCAGCGCTGCGGGTCGGGTGATCGACCCGATCATCATGGATTCGAGCGGTGGACCCGGTTTTGAGACGGCTATTCGTGACGCCATGGAAAAATGGCGGTTCGAGCCACCTGCGTCCGGAGAAGAGATTCCCTTGAATAGCGTCGCCGTGCGTTCGGAAATTTATCGCGGCAGAGACGCGGCGACCTCGAATTTCATCAGGCGGTATCGCCGCATCGTCACGCACCTGCACTTTGAAGAATATGCAGAAGCGCGCAAGCTCGTCGATGAAACCTATGAGCTGGGCGGGTGGAACCTTTATGAGTCGGCCATGCTCTGGCTGATGATCGGCCGCGTCGATGGCGCCGAGGGCGACCTCATCGGCAAACTCGAGGCCTACCGGCGGGCTCTGGCGATAGCCACGCGCAACGCCATTGGTGGTGACGATCGGCGTGAGTTGTTGTCGAGGATTTTCGAACTCGAGGACCGGTTTGGCCAGTACGCCAGCGCCGTACGCACGTTTAATAAACTGGAAAAAGAGCTTGATAACAGCGCGGAAATAGCCAGGTTCGGTCCACGAGCCAGGGAAATCCTCGCGCTGATGCAAGAGAGCAAGACCTTGTCGGCGCGCGCCACCATCTATAATCCCTGCGATTGTGATACCGGCCAGCCTCTTTGGACCTACAGGCCAGCTCGCAGGACGTTCTCTTTTGCCAACCTCAGTGGTAACGTCATTGGCTTTGAAGCACGGTGCGAAACGAAGCGCATCCACGGCAACGTGGAAGTAGGCCCGTCGTGGACGCTCGCACCTGGATGGGGCAGCTGCCGCGTGTTTGTCCTGGGTGAAGATGGCGCAAGTTTCGATTTCGTCGAACACCTTGACGCCAGCCAGGACGAGAGCGCCGGCGAGACTGTCGTCGCGAGGAGCCATGTCCTGGATTAATGAAGTTGACGTCAGCGAAGCCGATGGCAAGCTGGCGGAAATGTATGCGGCGCTTATCAAGCAGCGCGGCAAGATCTCCAACATCCTAAAAGTGCATAGCCTCAATCCTGAGGCGATGGGCAATCACCTCGATCTGTACATGACGTTGATGTTCGGCAAGTCGGGGCTCAGCCGCGCCGAGCGGGAAGCCGTCGCTGTCGTAGTGTCCGCTGCCAACGACTGCGAGTATTGCGTGGCACATCACCTTGAAGCGCTGAAGCACCATATCGACGATGCGGAAACGCTCGCGATGTTGCAGAGTGCGGACGGTCTCGAAACGCTTGAACCCCGATTAAGCAATATCGTGCGACATGCCGAAAAGATGACGAACGCGCCGGTCGCGATGACGGAAAGCGATCTTGGCGAACTGCGCGCCGAGGGTCTTTCTGACAAGGACATACTGGACCTGACCCTGATCGTTGCGTATTTCAATTTTGTGAATCGAATCGCACTGGGGCTCGGGGTGACGGCGTCGGCTGAAGAGCTGGCCGGTTACCGCGACGACTTGGGTTAGCCCGTCTCATGACTCAAATGCGCGCGTTGTTGTTGCTCGGCTTGTTGCTGGTATCGGCTGGTTCGGTCGCTCAGGTTGAGTCTGTGCTGCGAGACGCGGGCCCGATACCATTGCGCCTCGCTGGTGGTGAAGACCCGGAAGAATCACGGGTTTATATTGTGCAGCTGCGCGCACCGTCGGCCGCCGAAGAGCATGCGAGGATCACACGCGCCGCTCCGACAGCCGCGGCCAAGCCGCGCGCCCGTATGGACAGCAGCAGCGCCGCGGTCAAACAGTATGCGTCGGGCCTGGTCGAGGCTCAGCAGCGCGTGTTGGCGAGGCTCGGCCCGGATACACGACCGATCTACAGTTACCAATACGGTCTGAACGGTTTCGCCGCACGCATGACGGCAGCGCAGGCGCAAAAACTTGAACACCTGCCCGATGTCCTGAACGTCTGGGAAGACGAGATTCGCCCGCTGGCCACTCGTTATAGCCCGACTTTTCTCAAGCTGTTCGATGCCGACGAGGGCCTGCGCAGCGCCGCAGGGCTTGATGGTGACGGCATCGTCATTGGCTTCATCGACAGCGGCGTTGCACCCGAGCACCCGGCGCTTAAAGACACGCGCGAGGCCGACCGCCCGTCACTCTGCAGCGGCACCTGGGGCGAGACGACGCTGCTGGGTCGGTGGCTGTGCCGCAGCTACCGCAAACTTCCTGACACCCTCGTCTTCGCGGCACCGGAGGACTGGAACGGCAGTTGCGAAACCGGTGAGGACTTCGTCGACACCGACTGCAATAACAAGCTGATCGGGGCGCGCTGGTTTATCGACGGCGCCCTCGAGACGGGTCCGATTGACGAGAACGAAATTCGCTCTGCTCGCGACGCCGACGGTCACGGCACGCACACGGTTACGACCGCCGTTGGCAATCGCACCAGCGCATCAATTTTCGGCACGCTGATCGGCGACGTCGAGGGCATCGCACCCAAAGCACGCGCGGCGGTTTACAAGGCCTGCTGGCTGCGTCCCGGTGACACGCGCGCCAGCTGCAACACCTCCGACCTTGCCAATGCCATCGACGCGGCCGTGGCGGACGGCGTCGACATCATCAGCTACTCGGTCGGCAGCTCACTCAACAAGATAACCGCGCCCGACGACGTTGCGCTGATGGCCGCAACCAAAGCAGGCATTCTGGCCGTTGTCGCCGCGGGCAATGACGGCCCCAATCTCGGCACCATCGGGTCGCCGGCCGGCGGTCCCTGGGTCATCACCGCGGCGGCCTCGAGTCGTGACGGCGAGTCCTCGGTCGAAGCCCTGCAGATAACGGCTCCGCCAGGCCTCGCGGGAAAATACGCTACGCGGGAAGCACGTTTCACACCACCGTTACAGGACGTCGATCCGCTCGAAGCAAGTCTCGTACTCGCTGATGACGAAGATGACACGCTGCCCAATGGCGGTACGGGTAACACGAGCGATGGCTGTCAGGCCCTGACCAATGGCGATGCGGTCAGCGGTAACATTGCCCTGCTGCAACGCAGCGGCTGTCGTTTCGATGAGATGGTGAAAAACGCAGCGGATGCCGGCGCCATTGCCGCCGTTGTTTACAACCTCGCGGGCGATCCGATCGTCATGAACGGCGAAGCAGGCCTGTCTGACATTCCTGCCGTGATGCTCGGCCAGGCCGATGGCAACCTGGTTCTTGCCGAGCTCGACGCGGGCAATGAGGTAACGATCGTACTCGACAAGAGTTTCCTGCTGACCACCGACGATACCGGCAATGTCATGGCGGCGTTTTCGGCGCGCGGGCCAGCCCCGGTCGCAGATATTCTGAAACCTGACGTCACGGCGCCCGGCATGAACATCCTCGCGGGGTTTTCGCCGGACACGGCAAACGCAACGCCGGGAGAGAACTTCGCTTTCCTGAGCGGCACATCAATGTCGACGCCGCACGTTGCGGGCGTCGCCGCGCTCCTGCTGCAGGCGCATCCGACCTGGACGCCGGCGGCGGTGAAGTCGGCGTTAATGACGACAGCGCGGCAGGATGTCAGTGCCTCCGCCGGCCTCGCCGACGCGAATCCCTTCGACTTTGGCGCTGGCCATATCACACCCAACGCCGCCCTGAATCCGGGCCTTGTTTACGATGTTTCCAACGATTCATTTGATGCGTTCGCCTGCGGCATAGCGTCGCCAGCCGTTACCACCGGGCGCTGTGACGCGCTGGCTGCTGCTGATTTCTCGTTCGCACCCGCCGATTTGAATCAACCGTCCATTGCCCTTGCGCGGCTCATCAATTCGCGCACGGTCCGTCGCAAGGTCACCAACGTGTCGGATGAGGCGGGCGCCTATACGGTCGCCGTCGCGGCGCCACCGGGAATCAGCATTACGGTCACGCCGACGAGTTTGTCTCTTGGGCCGGGCGAGTCCGCCACTTACGATGCAACGTTTACCTACCTGTCGGGGCCGCTCGATTTATGGCGGTTTGGCTCGTTAACCTGGTCGAACGAGTCGGTCGATGTGTACAGCCCGGTCGCAATCAAGCCCGCCTCAATACTGGCGCCGGGTGAAATTACGTCCTTTGGCGGCAGCGGCTCGGCCAGCTTCTCGGTGGAGTTCGGTTACGCAGGCGGCTATGCAACAGGTGTCCATGGCCTTAACCAGCCGCGGATCATCACCGGTTTTGTCGATAACGACCCGACGAAGACATTTTCCTTCCGCACTGGCGGCGGCGTAACGTCACATACTATTGCGGTGCCTGCCGACCAGCTGTACGCGCGCTTCTCACTGTTCGATGCGCTGACGGACGGCGAGGACGACCTCGACATGTACGTCTACTATTGTGGCGCCGATGGCGCCAGCTGCAACAAGATCGGTGAAAGCGGCGAGCCCACGTCCGAGGAACAGTTCAACGTATTTCGCCCGGCAGCCGGCCTGTACGCGGTGCTTGTGCACGGCTTCGAGACGGATCCGGTCGCCGGCGGGCCGGGAGCCAACTACCAGCTGCTCGCCTGGGCAATCGGCAACAACGACAATCAAGGCAACCTGACGGCATCCGGACCGGCCTTCGTCAATCCTGGCGACACGGCCGATATCGCGGTGACGTGGTCAGACCTGTTATCGAATACGATCTATCTGGGCGGTATTTCGCACAACACGCCGCAGGGTGTCTCGGGCCTGACCATCGTTACGATTGGCAACTGACCGGGACCTCAGGTCAGCCAGCCCTTTGCCCTGGCCGAGCGCGTGTACCAGATCTCAAAAACGCAGATCACGATAACGACCGCCGGCAGCGTTAGTGCGCTGCTGCCCCACGCGCCGATAGCGTCGCTCAGAACGAACGCTTCGAAATCCTGAACCAGCACAGCTGCAAACGACAGGATAAAAAACGGCAACGCCCACGCTTTGCGCAACAGCAGTAACGCCGCGCCGATCACCCCGGCAGTCACCGCAGTCGCGTAGGCTGCGGTTGCCCAGACCGGCGTTTGCGCCATGAATTCTCGTTCGGCGGCAGAAAAGTTTGCCGCCAGCATTTCCGGCGTCATCGTGACCTGGCCGTAGTAAAACATCAGGCCGGTGAAATTCCACAGCAGCAGTATTACGGCGATGACCCAGAACAAAGTCGGCGGCCTGCCATTGAGCGCGTCGGACATAGCTATCCCCTTGTGTTGGCTTTCTTATTGGAATCGCAAGATAGTCCACTCGCAATATCAAAATTGCAAGCAAGCGCTCTCAGGCGCTTGATTTTGCTGGTGCCGCGCAAGCCTTGTGGCGAAAACACCGCGTGACATGATCGTTCACCATGCCGGTCGCCTGCATGTGCGCGTATACGATCGTGCTGCCGACGAACTTGAAGCCGCGCTGTTTCAGATCCTTGCTCAACGCATCGGATTGCGGCGACGTTGCCGGCACGTCGGCGTCTTTCCGAAAGCGATTCTGCACTGGCTGGCCGTCGACGAAGCCCCAAATGTAGTCGCAGAATGTGCCGAATTCCCGCTGCACTTTCAGGAACGCTTTCGCATTGCTTACCGCGGACTGCACTTTGAGACGGTTTCTGACGATTGCTGCATCGAGCAGAATTTTTTGCACGCGTTTTTCCGTAAAGCGGGCCACCTTCTGCGGGTCAAATTCTGCAAACAGCCGCCGATACCCGTCGCGCTTGTTGAGAATGGTCGACCAGCTAAGGCCTGCCTGGGCGCCTTCGAGAATAAGGAATTCGAACTGTTTGCGATCGTCCCACACAGGGACGCCCCACTCGTTATCGTGATACTCGATATAAGCGAGGCTGACGCCTTCTGCCCACCTGCAGCGATTGACTTTTTTGCTCATGGCAACTTACTCATGACAAACCGACCTTCTTTCCTGATGCAACGACCAGGCACAAATCTAACAGCAGTTGTTCGCCGGGTCAGCCGCCATTTCTTACTGTCGCCCACAAAAAAGCCCGCGCATTTGCGCGGGCTTCACGACGCCAGTGGTCTGTTTCTAACCAGCCGCGATCAGCGCCACAGCTACCTTCAGGTCGCGTCGGGTTCTTTCTTCTCGGTATCTGCACCACAAGAACCTTCGCCGTCCTTCTCCTTGGCATCCGCGCCGCAGGAGCCTTCGCCGCACGAGCCTTCAGCCTTCTTGTCCTCGCCGCAGGAGCCTTCAGCGTCCTTGTGTTCCTTGTTGGCGCCGCAGGAGCCTTCGCCGCAGCTACCTTCGGCCTTCTTGTCTTCGCCACAGCTGCCTTCAGCTTTCTTTTCCGCGCCACACGAACCTTCAGCAGCGCCGAGCATGTAGCCGGCACTCAGTGTCGACATTGAGAAAGGATTCTCGACGACATCAGCATTGACCGCGCCGCTGATCGCAAAAGTACCCGCAAGTGCAACGCCAACAGCGAGTGCGACCGGCTTGATTATTTTCTTTTCTGACATCTTTAAATCTCCTACCAGGATAGTTTGCCCGGGACCGGGCGCTAATTTCCCCGTGAACTGAAGTTAGGTACTCCAGGCCACCGAGCTCAAAACACTTTTTTCGATTCGTTCCAGCGGCTCGTCACGAGCGCCGATGATTGCGATGCTGCCGTTGCCGACGGGCAGCAGAACACCGTGGACGTTGTCACCATCAAGCGTCTGCGCCGCCGCAATTTTCTCCTCCGGCATCAACAGGATGGTGATCGGGCCGCGCTCGCCCTGAATTACCAGGTGCGGCACTGTTTTGCCGTTGATTACGCAGCTCTGCGCATACGTGATCAGACCGGCACTGTGATCCATGTGTGCCACACTTTCTGGCACCACTTTTATCAGCCGCTCGTCACTGACCGGCGTGGCGGAGGCCACCAGCGCCGCCGGATCGTGATCAAGGTGTGCCAGCACTTCATCAGCCAGTGAAATGTTGTCGACGTCGACCGCAAACATACGAATGCCAATGACCGCTGCAAGCATTACGCTGGCCGCCAGGGCAAACCACCTGGCCTTTGGGGGCGATCGACGCGAAGCAATTGACACCACTTTATCCTGTGCACCGATGCTCGGCAGTTCAGGTAACGTCAGCGCCGGCAGTTCGAGTTGTAACGCTTTAGCGATGCCTGCATCGAGCGCGCGCATTTCGTCGCGAAACGCCCGGCATTCAGCACAAACAGACACATGCTCAGCGGCACCATCAAAAGATGGGTCCGCTGCCACTGCTTGTCTGTATTGCTCGCAATTCATCATTTCGTTCGCCGCACTCATTCCTGTTTATCCCGGGCCACGCTGTCTTTCAGTTTCAGTCGCGCCCGGTGCAGGCGCGTCAAAACAGCGCCCTGTTTTAGCCCCATCAGCTCTGCAATCTCGCTGGTGCTGTAGCCCATCATGACCTGCAAAACCAGGGGCTCCCTGTAATCGTCCTCGAGCTCGTAGATTGCCTCGCGCAATTCGCTGAGCTGCTCGTCCGGCGCCTCGGCCAGCAATGCTGCCTGAGAGGCCGTCAAATTATCTATATCGACCGTTTCCAGCCTGCGTCGCTCAAAATGCCGCGCGTTTTCCCGCCTCACGATCGTCAGTAGCCAGTGCTTGGCCGCCGCTTCGTCACGCAGCGCGTCCAGCGACTTCCATGCCCGTAACAACGCCTCCTGTACAACGTCTTCCGCAATGGCCTTGTCGCGGCATAGCCAGGCGGCGTAGCGGTACATGTCGGCATGAAATACAACCACTAATCGGTCAAATTTCTGCCTCCTGGCTGCGTCAGTACGACTACTGTTCATACGAGATGACCCGCCCCTGTTCCTATTTATTACGGCAAATGCCGAAATTGGCACCGCAAACGTGGAAACCCTACCTAAATATAGAGAAAATAAGAACTTCTATTCGTTATTATTGACAACTATGAGCCCGATTGTCCCTGGTGAGTTCCCACTGCTGCGGCTGCGACGCAGCCGGCGCACGCCGGCGCTACGACGCCTGGTTGCCGAAACAGCGCTGTCCGGCGCCGACTTCATTTACCCGGTATTTGTGCTCGATGGCAAAGGCCAGAGCGAGGCCGTACCGTCAATGCCCGGCGTTACGCGCAAGAGCGTTGATCGGCTGTTGGTCGAGCTTGCCGAAGCCCGCGAGCTGGGTATTCCGGCGGTGGCGCTATTCCCGGTCATCGACAGCAGCCTGAAATCCCTGGACGGCGCCGAATGCGCCAATCCCGATGGTCTGGTGCAGCGCACCGTGCGCGCCATTAAATCGGAGCTGCCCGATCTCGCGGTAATTACTGACGTAGCGCTCGATCCGTACACCACCCACGGCCAGGACGGCATTATCGACGATGCCGGTTACGTCCTGAACGACGCAACGGTCGCCATGCTCGTGCAGCAGGCCGTGTCACATGCGGCGGCCGGCGCCGACATCGTTGCGCCCTCGGACATGATGGACGGCCGTGTCGGCGCGATACGCCAGGCGCTTGAAGCGGACGGTCATATCCACACGTTGATACTCGCGTACGCCGCGAAATTCGCCTCGTCATTTTACGGGCCGTTTCGCGATGCCGTCGGGTCAGCGGCAAACCTCGGCGGTGGTGACAAATCGACGTACCAGGTCACACCGGCCAACAGTGATGAAGCCATTCGGGAAGTCGGGCTTGATTTGC